>JBFWWA010000040.1:0-14282 GCA_050246455.1 Planctomycetaceae bacterium | reverse complement strand
GTGCTCGACATGACGGTGCAGGCGGCCAGCATGCGTTACGTGCGGGCGATTACGCGCTTACGGCAGGTCCTCAAGGGGATACCCGGATTGTCGAACTTTTGAGCCTTCTCATGTTCGATGACAATCTCGACGCCACGCTCGGCCCCACTTCATGAACGACGACAAGAACGAGAACTTTGAAGCCCAGCTCTTCGGACTGCCGATTGCGGATCCGCAGGATGTGGACCGCGGGCGCGATCCGCTGGAGGTTCTTGCGACCGAATTCATCGATGCCATCCGCAGCGGCCGGCATCCGCGCATCGAAGAGTTCGTCCGTCGGGAGCCGGCGCTCGAAGCGGAAATTCACGATCTGTTTCCGCTGCTCGCGCGGATGGAAGGCTGGAAGGCCTATCGGCAGGGGGTGTCGCTCGAGCATCGCGAGCTCGACACGCTGTCGTCGGAGCACTTCGGCGATTTTCGCATCATCCGCGAAATCGGGCGCGGCGCCATGGGAATCGTCTTTGAAGCGGAAGAGGGGGCGTCGAAACGGCACGTCGCCGTCAAGGTGCTTCCCTTCGCGACGAACGACCGCATGCGCGAGAACTTCGAGCGCGAAGCACGCACCGCCGCCGCGCTCGATCATCCGCACATCGTCCCCGTATTCGATTTCGGCCAGTCGGAAGGGGTCTGTTATAACGTCATGCCGATTATCGAAGGAGTCGGGCTGGACTGGATCATCGAGCGGCTCAACGGTCGGCAGGGGGTGATTCGCGCTGACGACATCCGCGAGCAGTTCGCGCTCGGGGGTTCCTCGGCCGACATCGAGCAGCGCGGTGAGCAGCGCCGGAACTTTCTGATGCCCGGTTCCAGACCGGCATTGGAAGCGGCTGCAAAGTCGGACGATGAACAAGCCGGTCCACTCGCCGAGGGGATCGGCCGCGATTCGTGGCTGGAGATGGCGCGCATCTGCGCGCAAGTGGCCGATGCGCTTCAGTACGCGCATTCTCAGGGCACGCTGCACCGCGACATCAAGCCCGCGAACCTGCTGCTCGACGCCCAGGGGGATGCGTGGATCACCGACTTCGGGCTCGCGAAAAGCACGGCCGAACTCATGGTAGCCGTCGATTCCAGCCCCGCGGGGACGCTCCGCTACATCGCCCCCGAACAGTTCGCGGGGCGCGTCGACGCGCGGAGCGATATTTACTCGCTCGGAGTCACGCTGTTTGAGTTGCTGACGCGCACTCCCGTTTTCAGCACGCAGGACCGCAAGGGACTCGTCGATCAGATTCAGCACGCCGCCATTCCCCGGCCGCGCGATCGAAACCGCTGGGTGCCGTACAACCTCGATGCGATCGTCGGCAAGGCGACCGCAAAGGACCCCGCGCAGCGTTACAGCACGGTCGGCCAGATGCGCGACGATCTCCTCTGGTTCTTCCAGGGAAAACGCGTCCACGCCGCCGGGCTGCGCGGCTGGTTACGGTTCGGAAACTGAGGTTTCCTGAAACGACCGTTGCCGGAATTCTTCCTCAATCCAGGCGAGCCATTCCGCGGTGGGAGCGGAATAGGGGCGGATCTTTTCAATGACCCCCGTTTCGCGATGGAAGACCAGCGCCCGGTGATGACCGAGCTTCGCGGCCGCAGGCGAATCAATCAGGTTGCTCGAGTCCGCGGCATTCATCTGGAACGCGACGCGCAGATCGAAATCGCGCAAGGTCTGGTACCCGAACCAGCGGCTCATGTTCGAGAACGTATCGCACCACACAATCGCATGCACGCCGACCGCCGGTCCGTCGCGGAAAATCTCCGCCAGCAGCTTGCCGGCTGAAACTCCGCTTGAGCCGCGCGACATCCCGAAGTCGTCCTCGTCGTTGCGCAGATCGCGCATCCGGCAGAGATTGGAAATGAACAGGTACATCGGCGCATGAGCCGTTCCCAACTCGATTCGCCGTCGCACTTCCTCCGCAACTTCGCCGACGGCTTTCGCGGCGTCGTTCTGTCCTGCGAGCCGCATCGGAACGGGAACGCGCATCCCGATCCGGCTCCAGACCGTGTCGGTCTGCCCGTCGCGCGCATCGCCGTTGATCACGAAGATGGGAACAGGGGAGGCATAGTCGACCATCGGCTGCCGGCCGGCGAGCGCAACAAGCGAAGCCGCCAGCGTTCCGAGCGCCATGTCGGAGTCCTGTCCGACGACAAGCAGGTTGCTCCCCGGTCGGCGGTGCAGTTCCACATGCGGCCGCACTTTGATCGAAACCGGCTCCCCAAGCCAGAAAATGGGGTCCACTTCCGCGCTCTGCTCACGGTTCGCCGATCGGAGAACGTCGACACGCGCCGCGTTGTTCCTCGGATCGGATGCGGTGTGCCCTTCAAAGACGACGGGTGGTTCGGGCTCGATCTTCCGTTCGAGCACGACGCTGCGCAGCTGCTTGAGGGCATGCTCGCGGCTCGTGTCGGGAAGCCATGCGACCTGGAACGGATGGTTTCCTTCGACAAGACCGTTGGCATCGTTGTAGATCGCTTCGCCGGGACGCGAGAGCAACCGCGCCGCTGAGTTTTCATCGCTCAGAATCAGTGCGGCATCCGCCTCGCTGCACTGGAGCGCAATGCGGACTGCAATCTGCCCGAGGGTGCTGCGGGCAAGGGCATACGCTCCTCCCAGAGTTTGCGAGCCGAGCAGCACATGCACGCCGAACGCGCGTCCCTGCCGCACGAGCCGATCGAGCAGGAGCGCCGCCGATTGCGACAGCGAATCATCCTCGACGAAGAACTCCTGGAACTCGTCGATCACCAGCAGAATGCGCGGCAGTCGGACCGACGGATTCGCCTGGCGGAAACTGTCGATATCCTGCACGCCCTGTCTCCGGAAGAGTTCGCCGCGCTCCTGAAGGATGGCATCGAGCCGCTGGAGCACGCTCAATCCGAATTCGCGATCGCTTTCGATTCCGATGACTTTGGCATGGGGGAGTTCGAGCGTGGCATAGGCCTTGAACTCGACACCCTTTTTGAAGTCGACCAGGTAGAACTCGATCTCGTCAGGGCCGTAGTTGAGAGCGACGTTCGTAATGAGCGTGTGCAGCAGCGACGATTTTCCGGACCCGGTCTTTCCCGCAACCAGAACGTGTTGTGCGGTCCCGTGGCCGAGTTTCAGATGCTGCAGGCGGGTCGCACCCGCGCGGCCGAGCGCGACGTCGATTCCGGCGCTGCTGCTCTTCTGCCAGAACGAGTCGGCATTGGGAGCAATCCGCTCGAAGGGAACTTCCACGCGGTGCGCATGCTTCGACTGCGCTCCGGCGGAACGGACAATCTCCACGAACTCCGAAGGCGGGGGCGGGGAATCGAGCGTCAGCCTGAGCCGCGCGAGCTCCGGATCCTTCGTGACGAACTCACCCTGCTTCCACTCGAGGACCGTCGCCGCCGCTTCGAGGTCCGCCAGATCGAATCCGTGCGGAAGCGGAAGTTTGGAATCGACGCTGATCAGCGTGTGCACCCCGCAGCGCGCTCCGCTGGTGGCGATGCTCACCAGACGGCTCGCCGCCGCTTCCGTGAAGTTCGCGGGGAAGTTGGCGACGACCACGAAGTGATACGGCTCGGCCACTTCGCCGGCATGCTCGTTGTATTCTTCAATCGTGGAGAATTCGTTCCGGAGGTACGCCTGGAAAATGTTCTCCATGTGCTCGGAGAGATTCGCCAGGCGCTTCTCGTTGTGCGACTTCTCCGTCCAGATGCGCGTGCCGACGAGCGCTTCGTTGAAATCGGAGAGGTGCATGAACGCTGCAAAATCTTCACCGAGTCCGACGGGATCGATCACCGTGAAGCGGACCCGGCCCGCCGGAAGGGACGTCAGAATCCGGAGCATCATGGTGCGCAGGGTCGAAACCGCGGCCGCCCGCCCCGCATCGGTCGCCTTGAGCAGCAGGGATTCGCACGGATGCACCGGCAGCGTGAAGGGAAGTTCCACGCGGGAAACATCCGGCAGGAGCCGAGGCTGCGCCGGGAAGCCGCGTGCCAGGTCGTTAATGTCGATGGAAAAGTGTCCCGCACGGACCGACGGGGGCATCTGCGCGGGGAGTTTCCAATGGTCCGACCGCATCGACTCCCACTCGCGCGAAACGCGACGCGACTCCGCGCCGCTTTGCGACACGTAGCTCAGAAACCGGTCGCGCGCGTTCGACCATTCGTCAAACAGAGACCGCTCCGCATGGTACGCGTCCGATTCGAGGCAAAGACGGCGCTGATCTCCCTCGCCGAGAACGCGTCGGACCGAAGCCTCGCGCTCGTTCGCAATCGCGTGCATTCTCCGCACATGCTCCGCTTCGAGCGCCTTGAGCTTCGCATCGCGCTGCTCGACGAGTCCCTGCAGCAGCATCGGGAAAGTCTGCTCCGCTTCGCGCTGCGCCTCGGCTCGTCGCGTTGAAGCGGCGGCAATTCGCTCGTCGCGGCGGCTGTCGATCTTCGCCAGCGAGCGGTTCCGTCCCGCGGCGATCGACTCGTATCTCTTTTCCTGCTCCGCGCGCTGCTCGCTCAGTTCGCGCTTCGCCCGCTCTCCCCAGCGTGCGCGGCAGGCGCGCCGTTCGAGGTCCGCCTGTTCCAGATCCCACCAGACCTCGCCGCTCCGCGACCGGGCCATCGCAAGCAGCAGGGAGATGACGAGGAACATCGTTCCCGATGAGATCCCCGCAATCCAGTTCGGCCACTTCGAGGGGTCGGGAAAATATCGGCTTCCGAGCGGCGTCGCCGCCAGAATGCAGTAAATCCCCGCGTAAAGGCCGAGCGCTCCGATGAGGAACAGCAGAGTCGGCCGCCATCCCGAGAACAGATGCGGCAACGTCAGGCTGCGCAGCGTGCTCCAGCGATCGCGAATTACCTGGCACGCGGCGCTGAACCGCTCCTCGAGCTCGCGGAGATCGTTGGGGGGCGAGATCTCCTCCGGCACGGGAAGAGATTGCCGCAGCCAGCGCCTTCCCATGAATTCCCGCGCGGCGTGCACCAGCAGATCGACCTCCTCGCTTTGCGCGTCCGATCGCGCCTTGGTGAGGCCGAGTCGCTTGCGGAACAATTGAAACTGAAAGCGGGGGCTCTCGTGCGACTGATCGTCGAGAACGGAAAGGACCATCCAGCGCGCATCGGCATGTTCCGCATCGGCCGCGCGCATCTCGTCTTCGAATGATCGGACGGAATCGTTGAGCACGCCCCGATACTGTGCGCTGACCGACTGATACTCGCTTTCAAACGTCGAGACAATCTCGCTTCGCGCTGCGTCGAACTTCTGTTGTGCAAACGACCGGTCTGCCAGAAACCCCGTCTCAATTTCCGCAAGCTGCGATTGTTGCGTCGCTGTCCGTTCGGTTTCCGACGCCGACCGCTCCGACGTGAGCCGGCTGTAGCCGTCAAGGAACGACGCGATTCCTTTCCGGAAACGTTGCAGCTCGGACTTGAGGCGGGACTTGTCGAGAATCGATGACATGTTTGGCTCGGCGTTTCGTTGGATTTGTGAAGCGTGTCCCTGTTGCGCGCCGCTAGTTCTCCGGATGCGGGTCGCCGCAGGAGCGCCGCGCCTGGGCGAAGCATTCGCGCACCGGAACCGTCGCTTCGATCACGCCGTTCAGCTGCTGCAGAATCGGCGCGAGGTGCCTGGCTTCAAGCTCGTCGCGCGTGCCGTCGTTCCACGAGTTGCAGGTTTCGGTCCACGCGCGTTCAAGCGATTCAATGACATCGTGCAGCCGCGCGAGTGCGGACGAGAAATGTTCGCCGTTCAAGGGGAAGTCTCCGTGGACTCAGCCAGTTGGGTGTTCCGTCCCTCTGCGGGAAGGTCGGGAGCGGTTGTCGATTCCTCGACGGACTGCGGCGCGGAATCGGCGTATGCATCGAGTGCCGTCAGAATTCGATCGAGCAGGGAGCGCATGGCGGGGATGTCGACCAGGAGCGCCTGTTCGAGCCTTCCGATCTGGCAGCTGTATTCGTCCGCTTTGCGATGCGCCTTGATGCTCCATTGCCGGACAACGCGAATCATTTCCTGCGCATGCTCCAGGCGCTGCTTCGCGAGCCGGAGCTCCTTTTTTTCTTCGATGCATTCGGGGCGGTGCCCCGCGACGGTGATCATCTGCCGTCTGGCGAGGTGCGTCCGGGCCGCCGCCAGCTTGTCGGAGCAAAGCCGAGCCTGATGTTGCCAATGCGCGGGACGATCGTGGTCGAGCCATTCGAGGGTCCGGAGCAGCTCCTGGCGGAGCATGCCGAGGACGGCGACGAGATCCGACTCGGCCGCGACCACTGCACCGCGGAAACGGCGGATCGCATCGAAGGAACGGACATTCGCACGAGCACTCATGGGTGAAACCTAACGCTGCTGCAGGTATTCCTCGATGCGTTCCGCCTTCCGCAGGAGATACGGAATATGCTGATTGTTGGCCTCCAGAAGCTTCGCGATCATCTTCATGTGCTGCTCGAACTCTTCGCGAAATCGCAGCTGTTCCTGATCGCGCCAGGTGTTGCTCAGATCGTTCAACTGGTTCGACAGCCCGCTGACACGATCCGCCAATTCATAATTGAACTTCTTCAGCTGAGCCGCGAAGCGTCGCAGCTCACCGGGATCGACCACTGCCTGTGGCATGATTCACGCCGTTCCGTGTTGAAGAATGAAATGATCCGAGACATGCGATCGAGGCTTCGCGGTCATTAAGCGCGGCGTTCAGCGGCCGCGTCGCATGCCCATCGATCCCCCTCCACCCATCCGCGCCATGCCCCCTCCACCACCGCCGGCCATCCGTCCCATGCGCGGGCCCGCTTGTCCGTTCAGACCTTGGCGCGCAGCGGATGTTCCGCTTTTCGAAGTGGATGTCGACGTCGAGGTGGAAGCGGTCGTCGTTCCTGTGGATGTGGTGTCGGTCGTTGTTCCCGTATCGGTTCCGGTGGGGCAGTTCGCTCCGCCGGGGCCCATCATTCCGGATCCGAGTCCGGCTCCGACGCCGGGCGATGTCCCGCTGGTCGAACCGGAGCCGAATTGCGACATCATCTGCTGTCCGTTCAAGCCGGACGTGTTGCGTCCCTGCGCGAGGAGCTGCGCCAGCGCCGCCTGCGCCGCGGAGAGTTCGGTTGGATCGAGCGATCCGCTGCCGTCGGCGTCGAACTGCATCAGGAAATTCTGGTTCGCGCCGGTCAGTCCCTGTCGCATGCGGAAGGGTTGTTGCGTTGTCGAGGAGCCGCTGGTGGTGCTCGTCGATTTCAGCGCCGACCCGGTGACGGCGGCTGAGGACTTCTGGGATTTCGCGGCCGCGGAATTTTTCTGAGCCGTTGCGGCGGCGGAGGCCGCATCGAGTACGTCGCGAATCTCGCTCGGGTCGAGCTTCCCGGAACGGTTCTCGTCAAATTCCGCAAGGGCGGACCTGCGCAGACTGTTGCGCGCTGCGTCGGGAACTTCCTTCGCGGCGAGGACCCGGCTGGCGGTCGACCTTTCGCCCGATTCAAGACGGCCGTTGCGGTTGCTGTCGAACTCCGTCAACACCTGCTGGCCAAGCGACGTCGACGGGCCCGCGGCGGCGGCCTTCGGCGAACCGGCTTGAACGTGGGTGACTGGCAGGCAGCCGGCAAACAGTGCGGCGGCGACGAAACATTTCAGGGCGGGGCGGAGTGTCATTCCTCAATCCTTTTTCTCTGAACGTTCAACCTTTGCCCGCAGCTAAAGACTTAAACGCAGGAAGCGCCAAGCGATCCACAGGGAAACTTCGCGATTCGGGATACGGCAAGGGTGGCTCGCCCTGCCAAGGGGGTCGTCTTCGAGCGTGTCCGGGAATTGCGTCCCGACGGGGACTGCATGAGAATAGCCCAGCGATTCATCGCTGGGGATGCGTGCGCTGCTGCGAAACCGATTCAGTCCCGTAGGGACGACTGAAACGTCGCCGGGACGAACGAATTCAGCCGTCCCTACGGGACTCGGGATTTCAATCCCGTTCCGACCCAGCGATGAATCGCTGGGCTATTCTCGATTGTCCCTACGGGACAGAAGGCCGAGACGCCGGCGTCGGGTGGCCGGGGCAAAACGAAGTGTGCCCCGGAGTCGCAGTCGGAACTGGTTCGAATTCCCGGACACGCACTTCGCAGGCTCAGGGCGTGTCACCGGAGTTTTGAGGTCACGCTCTCCCGGCCGGTGAAACGGGGGAACTCCGTCCGCCCTACAGCGATCTTGTCAAACCGGAATCGACTGGATCAAATGAACCGATCGAAGCCCGCTGATGCTGCGAATTCTCGTCGTCCCCCCTCATCGCGTCGTCGGAGCGTCATCGTGAAGAAGCGTCTGGTCGCCTACGCTGCCCTGATCGTTGTCGTCGTCACTGTTTCCGTATTCATCCTCTCGCGCGAACGGGCGCCGATTCGCGGCGGATTCGCATTCGCGGGTGGTGGCCGCAGCGCCCCGACGAAAGCCTGGGAGCCCTCCGCCAAGCTCGATGAGCAGGCCAACGAGGGGTTCGAGGTCACGAAAAAAGGGGCCGACGCCACGCCGACCGCGGGTAAGAGCACCGAGCTCGATTGGCCGCAGTTCAACGGACCGAAGCGCGACAACAAATCTCCTGAGACCGGACTGCTTCAGAGCTGGCCCAAAGAAGGACCGGAACTCGTCTGGTCGAGCAAGGGTCTCGGAATTGGCTATTCCACCGTCGCTGTTGCAGACGGCGTGTTGTACACGATGGGGAACAAGGGGGAATCGGAAGCGGTCATCGCGCTCGATGCGGGAAGCGGCGAGAAGATCTGGAGCACGCCGATCTCCTGGGCCTCGAAGCTTTCCGCCGGGGACGGCCCCAGAAGCACCCCGACCATCAGCGGCGATGCCGTGCTCGCTCTCGGTGGCAACGGCGATCTGGCGTGCCTCGAAAAAAGTTCGGGAAAGATTCGCTGGCGCAAGAACATCATGCACGATTTCGAGGGAGGCGTGCCGGGATGGGGCGTCTGTGAGTCGGTACTGGTCGACGGCAACAAGGTGATCTGCACTCCGGGCGGAGCGAAGGGAACCATCGTCGCGCTCGACATCAACACCGGCGAACCGATCTGGAAATCGGTTCTTCCCCAGAAAGATGGCGCGGGCTACGCCTCCGCGGCTGTCGCGGAGATCGGCGGGGTGCGGCAGTACATCCAGTTCACAGCCCGGGGAACAGTCGGCGTCAGCGCCGACGACGGCGATTTTCTCTGGCGGGAAGACAGCGCCGCGAACCCGACCGCGAACTGCTCCTCGCCCCTCATCGAGAAGAATCTGGTGTTCAGCGCGTCGAGTTACGGTCAGGGGGGCGCGCTCGTCAAGGTGACGGGGAGCGATTCCTCGTTCCAGGCCGAACGGGTGTATCACACCTCCGACATGAAGAATCACCACGGCGACATGGTCATCGTCGACGGCTTGCTGTACGGTTCCGACGACGCCATCTTCACCTGCCTCGAACTCGAGACCGGCAAAGTGAAGTGGCAGAATCGCTCCGTCGGCAAGGGAGCCGTGACGTTCGCGGACGGGCGCATTTACCTGCGCAGCGAAACCGGACCGGTGGCGCTCATCGAACCGAGCGGAGAAGGGTATCGCGAAAAAGGGCGTTTCCAGCAACCCGATCGGAGCAGCGCCTCCGCGTGGGCGCACCCGGTTGTGGCAGCTGGAAAGCTTTTCCTGCGCGATCAGGATTTATTGCTCTGCTACAACGTGACGGCGTCCCAAGCTCCGTGACTTCGGGCGTGAATTGCCGGCGCTCTGTGAAGTTTCCGGCAGCGGCCTCCGCTGAAACCCGGGACCGGAATCCCGGGTAGAATCGGAACGAGAGAGTTGCGTTCGGTACGGATCGAGTTCGCTATTCTTCCAGCGGAGTGAGGCATGCAATCGACGCGGGCTTTGTTGTTGGCAGTGTTGATGTTGGGATCGATCGCCAGTGCCGCGACTGCGGACGAGCCGGCCGCCGCGAAACTCGGTCAGAAAATCGCTGAAGTGAAGCTGAAGGATGCCGACGGAAAGGAAGTCTCGCTTTTCGACGTCAAAGACAGGAAAGCGGTCGTCGTCCTCTTCCTTTCGTTCGAGTGCCCGGTGTCGACCAGTTACTCGCCGGTGCTGGCCGACATGGCGAAGCGGACCACGGAGCAGGGAGTCGCATTCGTCGGCGTCTGCGCGACGGAAGACGAATCCCCCGCCTCGGTCGCGAAGCACGCCGCCGAGTTTCAGCTCGGATTCCCGGTCTACCACGATGCCGGGGGCGCAGCAGTCGCCGCCTTCAAGGCCGAGAAATCGCCCGAAGCTTTCGTCCTCGATGCGAACTCCATCCTCCGGTATCGCGGCCGCATCGACGACGGCTACGCGGCGCGTCTCAAGAAGAATCTGCAGATCAATCACCACGACCTGAAGAACGCCATTGACGAAGTTGTCGCGGGAAACCCGGTGAGCAAGCCGGTCACCGAGGCTGTCGGCTGTCCGCTGTTTGTCGAGCGGAAAACGAAACGCGACGGCAAGGTCACTTACTACCGCGATGTCGCGCCGATTCTGCAGTCGCGCTGCCAGGAATGCCATCGACCGGGACAGGTCGGGCCGTTCGCACTCATGAATTACAAACAGGCCGTCAACTGGGCGGACGATATCAAGGATTACACCGCCTCGCGCGCGATGCCCCCCTGGAAGATCGCGGAAGGGATCGACTTCAACCACGACCGCCGTCTATCCGATCAGGAAATCGCCACGCTCGCCGCTTGGGTCGATGAAGGTACTCCCGAAGGAAATCCGAACGACGCGCCCCCCGAGCGGACTTACACCGACGGCTGGAAGCTCGGCACCCCGGACATGGTCCTCGACTCCGGCGAAGATTTCGTTCTCGGCCCCGGCGGCCGCGATCTGTTTCGCGTCTTCGTCATGCCCACGAATCTGGAAGAAGACAAGTTCGTCGTCGCCTATGAAGTGCGGCCCGGGAATCCGCGCGTCGTTCATCACACGCTGAACTTCATCGATGGAACCGGACAGGGACGCAAGCGGGAGGAAGAGGCGCAGAAAGCCGAGGCCGGGAAGGGCGAGAACGATTTTGACCGCGGCCCCGGCTATTCCGTCGGAATGGGGGTCGGCTTCTTTCCGCAGGGAGCGCTCGGCGGATGGGCTCCGGGCCAGCGCCCGAACGAACTTCCCGAGGGATACGGGTTTCATCTCCCCAAAAAATCCGATCTCGTCGTGCAGGTGCACTATCATCGCAACGGCCGGATCGAACGTGACCGGTTGCAGATCGGCCTTTACTTCGCCAAGAAATCGGAAGGGATGAAAGCGTACAAGGGAGGAGTCATTGCCGGGCGCTTCTTCGCCATTCCGCCCGTGGAGAATTTCGAGGTGACCGGCAAGACCACCGTCGTTGAGGAGTGCGTGCTCCATTCCATCATGCCGCACATGCATCTCATCGGCCGGCAGATCAAAGTCACCATGACCCCGCCCGAGGGGGAAAAGCAGACGCTCCTCGCCATTTCCGACTGGGACTACAACTGGCAGGAGACCTACTTCCTCAAGTCCCCGATCACGCTCAAGCCCGGAACGGTGATGGAAGTCGAAGCGCATTACGACAACAGCGCGTCCAATCCCAATAATCCGAACGCGCCGCCACGCGCTGTCACGTTCGGCGAGCAGACGACCAACGAAATGTGTTTCGTCTTCCTCGGAGCCACTTCCGACAGCGCACGCCGCTCCCCGTTCGGACGAGGTCAGGAGCGTCCGAGACGGAGGGACCGCAGCGACTCCCCGGAGTCGGAAACAAAAGGAAAAGCTCCCGCCGCCGATTGAAAAACCATTCCGGAACACAGACAAGAACGTCTGTGCTCCAAAAATGCGTTCCGGGGCACAGACATTCCTGTCTGTGCCGAATGGTCATCGACTCACGAAGTGCACAGACCGGGCAGTGCTGCACAGACCGGGCAGTGCTGCACAGACCGGGAAGTGCACAGACAAGAACGTCTGTGCTCCAAAAATGCGTTCCGGAGCACAGACATTCCTGTCAGTGCCGCACCAGACCGCAGGTCTCTACCACACTCCCGGCGACTGCTAAGTCGCAGCGCACAGTTCCGGGATCGCAGAGCCGTTCGTGACAATCGGCGTCGGGCGGCCGGCGCGATCGGGAATCTTCACGTTCTCGTAGTCGATGCCGAGATGTCTGTAGATCGTCGCCAGGAAATCCTGAGGACCAACGCGGCGATCGACGACTTCCTCCCCCTTCCGGTCGGTCGCACCAATGACCTGGCCGGTCGCGATCCCTCCGCCGGCCCAGATCATCGAGTTCGCCTGTGGCCAATGGTCCCGACCCGGCTGCACTGTTCCGACCGACGCGCTCGCCACTCCGCCGCCGCTGCTCGGTGAATACGAAATGCGGGGAGTCCGTCCGAATTCTCCCGTAACGACGACGAGCACCCGCTTGTCGAGTCCGCGCGCATAGATGTCTTCAATGAGCGCGCCGACCGCCCGGTCAAAGAACGGAGCGCGGAACGATAGCGCCTCGAAGACGTTATGATTCACCGCATGATCGTCCCAGTTTGCGACCCGTCCGCAGAGCGGGCCGTCGAAAGTGGTGGTGACGATCTCCACTCCCGCCTCAACAAGCCTGCGGGCCATCAGGCATTGCTGGCCCCACTGATTGCGGCCGTAACGGTCGCGCGTCTCCGGGCGTTCCTTCTCGAGGTCGAATGCCTGTGCCGCTTCGGGACTGGTGAGCAGGTTGACCGCCTGCGCTTCGAAATCGTCCATCGCCCGCTGTTCCGACGTCTGTTCAATCGCACGGCGCGCGTCATCGAACGATCGCCGCAGTTGAACCCGTTCGGTGAGTCGTCCCGCCTGTTGCGGATCGGAAAGGCCGATGTTCGGGACTCGGAAATTCGGTGCGCTCGGATCACCCGTCACGGCGAAGGGCTCATAGCTCGGGCCGAGATAAGCCGGCCCGGCTATGGTGAAGCTGTCGTACCGCGTGATGGGATTGACGCCGACGTAGTTGGGAAGCGCCTGCCCGGATTTGGAGCGAAGGTAGTTCGCCACGCTCATCCAGTCGGGAAGGACGGGAACGATTTTGTCCTGCGCGTCGGGATCTCCCGAGAGCAGCTGCAGGGAGCCCGCGGGATGTCCGCCCCCGGTGTGCGCCATCGAGCGGAGCAGGGTGAATCGGTCAGAGACTTCGGCCTGTCGCGGAATCAGTTCGGAGAATCGAATTCCCGGGATCTTCGTGTCAATCAGCGAGTACGGACCACGGTATTCGGATGAGATTTCCGGCTTCGGATCGTAGGTATCGAGATGACTGCAGCCGCCGCGGAGCCACACGATGATGACGGCTGTCCGTTTCGGAACACCTGTCGATTCCGCGCGCAGGCGCAGCAGCCCGGGAAGCGACAGCGAACCGAAGCCCGCCAGCCCGACACGCAAAAACTCGCGCCGCGACCAGCGATCTGTGGGAGCACGGTAAGTCATCGGCAACTCGTGCAAGGTTGGAAGGCGTCGGCGGGATTCATTAGGCAGGCGCCTCATCTTACCAGATTCCGGCACGCAATACGATCCGTGACCGTCACCCCGGACCCCGGCCGCTGTGGTTGCGGCCACGGGTGGCACCGGTTGCTGAGCAACCGGTGTGATAAAGTCACAAGAGGCGGAGGGGTGGCACGTCCCTGAGCGACAGCGAAGGGCGTGGTGTGATTACCCGACGACCACGCCCTGGACAGGGCGTGCCCCCCGCCGACACGCACTGGAGCACAGACATTCCTGTCTGTGCCGAATCGTCATCGACTCACAAAGTACACAGACAAGAATGTCCGTGCTCCAAGAATGCGTGGCTGGGGCAAAACGAAGTGTGCCCCGGAATTCCGGAGCGCCCCCATTCCGATTCTTCGAGACCTTATTCATCTGCGAAGACATCAACGACCTTAAAACCTGGGAGCGATCAGACACCGCGCAAAGATTTTCTGGAAATTCGCAACGTCACCTGTGATCTCAAGTTGCGCGAAGCAGGGTCGACGATTCCGCGCCGGAGGGTATTGACCGAAATGCAATTCCGTGGTTAGTGGATGGTTGAATGCTTTGTCGTGATTGTGATTGAAGAATTCAGCGATGCTCTTTGACAATTCGAACCCCGGACTTCCGTCGATGACACGACGTCGCGAAGTGCGCCCGATCGCGCTCTTCCGCCAACGTCAGTCCCTGTCAACCGAATCCGCTGTCGCTGCGCCGTCCGGAATTTTCCCGTCACCCGTGCAACCAATGATGCAACCAATGACCTCCCGCCGTGCAACCTTTGATCAAAGCCCGAAGATTCCTCAAAGGACGCTGACATTCGACGCCGCGATGCCAC
>JBFWWA010000039.1:0-14289 GCA_050246455.1 Planctomycetaceae bacterium | reverse complement strand
GGCCGGGGGGGAGCGTGCTCATTCTGGCAACCGAAGATACGTTTTCCGGTGCACTCACGAGCCGTACCTGGAAGTGTCGAACGTACAACCGTGCGGAGTTGAAGCGGGCCTGCGAAGATTCCGGCGTGCCGTGGAAGTCGCAACTCTGGTTTACGCCGATCCACCGCTTCTTCAAGATGGGTGGAATTCTCGTCGAAGCTCGAAAGCCCGAAGATGCCGACGCCCCTGCCGGCGTCGTTGCCGGCTGAGTGATTATCAGTCGGTGTAGCGCACAGGGTTCCAGTCGCGCGCGAGATTGCAGAGCGTGTCGAGCACCTGCCGATCGCGGCTGCAGGCGACAATTCCCGGAAGCCTGAGCATGTTCGCTCGTTCGTCGAGCCACATCTCGCGGAAGTTCACCGGCTCGCGGTTGTGGACCCAGACCGCATCACCGCCGAGTGTTCTGGCGATCTGCAGCGAGACGGGAAAGTCGTAGATGTTCGGCGAGTGAATGAGCGAGCCGATGAATTCGCCGCTGGCCATCAGGTCGTAGATGCTGCCCGGCATCGCGTCGACGTCGAACCCATGCAGGCCGGCCTTCGTCACCATTTCAGCGCACTCGCGGTCGCGCTTCTGAAATCCGATGAGATAAATCTTTCCGGACGGCGGCAACCGATCGGCAGTTACCGACGGAAAGGAGGCGAGCACTTGTTCCGCAGGTCGGGTCGGATCGTCCTCTCCGGTGACGACGCGGTCTCCAATCACTTCGACCCAGGTTCCGTTCGCACCTCGCTCCGGGACGAAGACGAGCGAGTAGTGAACCGTTTCCGGCGAACGGAGATGGAGCATGACGGCGTAGCCGTTGCCGGTCTTGTCGCGGTACTGCTTGGTGCCGTCGATGGGATCGATCGCGAGCGTGTATTTCGACTCGGTCGCAAACCGCTCCAGGTCTCCGGTCACTTCCTCCGCTTCGATCTTGCAGCTTCGGAAGATCGGGTCGCGATCCCGGAGCGCCGCGACGATCAGTTCCTGAATCGTGAGGTCGGCCAATGTCAGCGCATCGGTGCTCGCGCTTCCCGACGACTTCCCCCCGAGGGCGATGTTGTAGCCTCGAAGACGCCGGGCGACGGCTCCACTCCAGCGGATGACCGAGGGCATGTGCCGGGAGAGTGCAGCGGCGATCGGCTCGTGTGTCATGACCGGACGTTCTTTCCTGATCGTCAGAGTTTGTCGTGCTTTCGGCCGCTTCAGAATAGTGAGTCGGCCGGCCGCCGGGGAGAGATTGGGGATGGTTTTTCTATCACGCACGGAGCCGCTATGATAGAAGCCGCTTTGCCGAGGCGGCTATTCGACCGCCCCATACGGATACCACGAGCACGGATGCTTCGGCCGAGCGATGAATCGTTGGAAAGCGTACAAGGCGGTCACTCATGCTGAATGCAGGCTTCCTGGTTGCGCTCGGGCTCACGGCAGCTCTGAGCGCTCATCCATTCGCTGCCCCCGGCATTACGAGCCTGACGAACAAGTCGGTCGCGTTCTCGACACCCGAAGTTCATCACGTCGAGCTGAAGTCGGGGAACGCGTCGATCATCATTGCCGACAACTCCGCCGTTGATGTTCCCGCGCTGGCCGGGCATCGCGAAGGGTACAACGGCGCGGCCTCGTGGAAGATCGTCGGGCAGGACCGAAATCTTTTTGTTCCAGCCTACGCGGGGCTCAACTTCGAGCACATTCACGACGGAACATTGAGCGTTGAACGCGAGAAGTTCGAGCCGCGCCGCTCTCCGATGCAGCTGCGGGTCGTCAACGAGAACACGGTCGAACTGTACCAGCCGCCGACTCCCAACTGGAAACTGGAGAGCTGCAGCCGATATCAGCTCCTCGAAGATGGAACGATCGAGTACACGTTCGAATGCATCCCGCGCGCGGAAGTTTTTCGAAAGGGGTACATCGGTCTCTTCTGGGCGAGTTACATTCAGGAACCGGAAGACCGCGCGATCTATTTCCGCGGCCGTCCGGCCGGCAGCGACACCGGGACCGACTGGATCCGCAGCTTTTCTCCGAGCCACGGCGAGGCCGCGACGCATCCCCCCGCGGGTCCGCTGCCGGCGCTCAACATCGAGCCCGATTTCCCGCTCACGCTCGTGAATCATCCCTCTGGGTATACACACACGGAACCCTGGTATTACGGGGTGAGCGGCAAGGTGGCGTATGTGCAGATGTTTCGTTCGCGAGATCGAATCTGGTTTGCTCAATCTCCGACCGGCGGCGGGGGAAACAATCCCGCGTGGGATTTTCAGTGGTTCATCCCGGACTACCGCGTGGATGAAGCGTACGGCTTCGTGATGCGCGCCGCCTGCCTGCCGTTCGAGAGCCGGGAGCAGATCGAAACGGCAACCCTTCCGCACCGCAAGGCGCTCAACGGCGAGTGATTCGCGTTGGCCTCAAGTCGCTTTGAATCATTTCGCTGCAGCCTTTGGGAATTCCCCGGGATTTCCTCATAGGATGCAGAATCGAGCGTCATAGGTTGCAGCATTGAATTCCCGTTTCGGTTGCTGCCGGCTTCCTGCGGCTTGAGCGATGCGATGCGCCCGTTCGTTGGAAATCGGCTGCGCAGTCGGCACAGTCTGCGTCCTGGCTGTCACTCGCGACGATGTCTTCGAGTCGGCGGACGTTTCGGATTGTCAAAGATCGCCGTGATCGCAATCGGCCGCCGGAGCGGTGAAACTCGCGACGGAAGACTTTGCTGGAACATTGCAGCGAAATACTCACGCGCTCTGTCTGTCATCCACTAACCACGAAAATCGAGATCGGTCAATACGCGCGGCGCGCTTTTGCGCGTTGTGAACTTTCACAACTGCTGCCGACGAAAGCTGTTGCGAATTTCAAAATCTTTTTTCCGGACAAGGAAACGGACGAGTCCGGAGAGAGTTCTGCGCGCTCAGACGGTGCGCCCGGCGCTTTGTTCGAGCGACTTCACAACGCACTGCGCGACGTCGATTCCAGTGGTTCTCGCGAACGCCTGCCAGCCGGGAACGGCGTTGACCTCGATGACGTAGCAAGTGCCGGAGCGATCGTAGAGGAGGTCGATTCCGGCAAGCCTCGTTCCGGTGGCGGAAGCCGCTCGGAGGGCCCACTCGCATTCCTGTTCCGTCGCCTGATGGAGTTCGGCGCGGGCGTTTCGCGAGACGTTTGTGCGGAAGTCGTGCGGACTGTTACGCCGGATGCTGCCGACGATCTGGCCGTCGAGCACGAGGACGCGGACGTCGAACCCTTCGTGCTCGATGAAGCGCTGCAGGTAGAGAACCGACTGAATGCGTTCGAGGGTGCGGAACGTCCGGAGCGCCAGATCGGGATCGCTGACTCGGACAATGCCCCGTCCCTCCGCTCCGAAGAGCGGCTTGACGACGACGTCGCCGCCGAGCCTGGCGAATGCTTCAAGAGCGGCATCGGCGTTTTCGCAGACGCAGGTGGCCGGCACACGGAGTCCTGCTGCTTCGAGCCTGCTCGTGGTGAGATACTTGTCGACAGCGCATTCGATCGCCTTCGGCGCATTGAGTACGACAACACCGGCCGCCTCGATGCGCGCGAGAGCGTCCATCCGGTACACGACCTGTTCCAGCGATCCCGGCGGCATTGTCCGCACGATGACGGCATCCACCTGCGCGAGATTCACGTCGCCGGCGGTCAGCCTCGGACTGGTGCTGAAACCTGCCTCCGCGACGATGCTCTCGAAATCGATCCGGGAATAAACGTGGCCTCGCTCGCGAAGGACGCGCCGCAGGTCGCGGCAATACCAGCTTCGGGCATTTCCCAGTACAGCGACGTGCACGGGCTATCCCAGTCCGAACGATTTGCGGAGCACGTCCGGCTCCAGCTTGCCGAAAACTTGCGTGCGGCCGGTATCGAGATTGTGAAACGTGATGCGCCCCGGGCTGAACAGGTGCGGATCGATCTTGTAGAAGTCTTTTCCCGCATCCTCAAAGATTTCGATGAACGGCTTGCCGTGCGCCGCCGACGACGAAGCCGGAACCTGCGGACCGATTCGTGAAATTGAGTCGTCGTCCCCGTGGACCCAGAGTGTGACGTTTCCGCCGTACAGAATGGCGTCGTTCGTTCGGCCGATGCCGGCCATGTCATCGGCGGCGACCGGCGGAAGGGGGGCTGTGCCCCAGCCGGATGCGATGCATTTCAGATCGAAGCCGAGCTCGAAGAGCTTGTGGAGCGCCGTCTCGATCGAGCGTGCGACGACCTGAATGTTTCCCGCCTGGCTCGACGTGGGAGCCGCAAGGAGATGGATTCTGTCGGCCGGGACCTCCGTTCGTTCCGCGATGAATTCGACAACGGCCTCGCCGGGAAGTCGCGATGTCTCGAGCACTCCCACAACTTCGGATGCCTTCTCGCGATAGTCGAGCTTTTCAAACAGCTCTTCGCGTGCGGCGGCCGCCCGCATCGGCCCGGAACCCATCGCGAAGAACTTCCCGACGCTGATCTGCCATCCGGCGTACTGGCTGAGAAGGCAGGCGGAAACCGGGTTGCTGGTGGAAACGGTCACATGCGGCCAGGGGAAGCCTGCGAAGTCGCTCGGCGCGAGGGTGATTTCCGCAAGACCGGCCATGCAGACGCGCGCGAGGAGAAGACCCGCTTCCGGTCCTCCTTCCGACTCGACGCCGAAGTCGAGGACATGCGCTCCCCCCGGCAATTGACGGGCGGAGACGCCGAGCTCATCGGCCCGCGCTGCGATCGTGCGGACGATTTCGACAGTGCGTCGATTAAGTTCGAGGTTCATGGGAAGGATTCCCGCCGGGCGCGGCCGGTGGGCTTATTTTGGCTTGATGTACGAGGGGAGAGGGCGAGCCTGAAATCTCAAGTGGATCGGTGCGCGGCAACAGTCGCATTCCTTCACTTCGTACATGGGGATCGAGCAGATGTCGCACCAGTAATCGGTGTATTGCCGCGTCCCTTTCTCGTCGAAGGTGAATACCATCAGCACCTGCAGATAGGGAATTCCCGGCCTGCGGTAGCCAACGAGATCGACCTTGCGATTGCGAAGCTTCTCGTCCTGATAGAAGGCGCGGCCGCGCCAGTCGGGGACGATGGGGATCAGCTCCCCGTTTTCGGATTCGAGGACGACCTGCTTGTCGAACTCCTCGGTGGCGGTCACGCCTTTGGCCTTGAGGGCGTCGCGCAGCATGACGACCTTGCCGCTGAAAAGTTCGCGCGGCGGGTCGCCCGGCTTCGGTTCCAGCGAAGGGGGCCGGGACGAAGCGGCCGGTTTCGGCGACGTCGTCGCTTTCGAATCGGCCTCCGGCTCCGCCCGAAGACCGCGCGTCTCCCAGACCAGCGCACTGAAAACCAGCGCGACCGGGAATGCGAATGTCAGCAGGAGGCGGCGTGTCATCCCTCAGCTTTTCCGATCGTCACCAGACGCAGCGGCACTGCGACCTTCTTGGACTTGTCGTGACCCTGCGCGGTGACCGTCAGGATCCAGAACTGCTTCTCTTCCTCGTGAGCCAGCGTCGCTTCTTTCACCGCATCCTCCGGCGGCAGGAGGGAGAAGATGGCGGGGTGGGTCGTTCCCGAGGCCTTTGCGCTTTCCTTGTGAAGCTTGTCGGGAAGTGTGATTGGCTTCGGGTCTTTGTCGAACGCGGCGGGGACCGCGAGGAGAAAATCGGCGACTTCGCTCGTGCCGAGGTGGTTGCCATCTTCCGGCTGCTGGCCGTAACGAAGCGTGTAGAGACCCGGTTTCACGGAGGTGCCGCGGAAGTCGGTCACGGGAGACTTCGGGGCGACCGACATGACGCCGACGAGAGAACCCGGAATCAGCGGGTATTTCACCGACAGCGTCGGCTTGAAGGACGCGCGGACGGCGAGTTCCTTCACCAGCCAGATCTGCGAGACCGCTCCCGACGGGCCGGTGATCTCGTATCCCTTCGGGTCGAGCAGAGAGGCGAACGGAGCGGCGACTCCCTCGGGAAGCTTCTCGGCGGGGCCGAGCTTGTATTGATCTGCCGCGATGGCCGAACTTGCAGCCAGTACGATTGCCATAAACGCCGCCAGGCCAGATTTCATCTCGTCACTCCCGGTCAAACTGCAGGCTCGTTGAACATTGTTGCGTGTCGCGTCACGTCTCCCGATTTTACCCCTGCGCGACAGCGATGCACAGCCCCTGGAAAACGGCGGAGCCCGGGGAACGAATTCCCCGGGCCGAGTGCGGAATTCCGATAAAAAAACCCGGCTCGTCCGAAGCCGGGTCTCGAGGATTCTGCCGGACTACCGTCAATTCCTAGTGACGGAATGTTGCGAGGAAGGCGCTGCGGATGTTCTTGGCCGTCCACTTATTGTTCAGTCCCGCCCCCTGGTAGCTGAGCGTATTGGCATACGCGGGGTGAGAGTTTTCGACGTCTCCGAGCGGCTTGTAGAAGACCGATTCATTCGTGCAGATGCAGTCACCCTTTTTGAGGGCCCGCGTTTCGATCTTCGCGAGTTCCCCCGCCTTGAAGAGACCGCGACCTTCCAGATGATCGTTGGTCAGCGTGATCGGCACGGCTTCCACGCGCTTCACGGTTCCCGCGAGGTCCTTCGCTTTCTCTTTCACGAAGCTGACGAGCGCTTCACGCTGTTTGGGGTCTGCGGCCTGATCGACCAGGATGACGGAACGAATCTCGCCGGCCTGCATCGGAAAGACGCCGTCGAAGCCGAGTGTGCTCTCGGCATTGACGACCAGCGCGACCCCGAGGCCGTTGAGCGAGACTCCTTTCCAGCTTCCTTCATCGACCTTCCAGGCCATGACCGCTTCCTTGCCGGCGAGTCCCATCTGGGCATTCGCGAAGCAGGGGCCGGTGTAGACGTCACACGTGCGGGCTTCGAGATACTCGCCGGAGATGCCCGCCGCCGAGACGGGAGCCGCGAGTGCGACGAGGGCTGTGGCCGCAACGAGACACGAGATACGCATGATCGAACTCCTCCTGTCGGGTCGAATTGCCTTCCAGGATCGATTCTGGCACCTCGACTCCGGGTCGTCAAGGTGCGTACCTGTGCGCCGCTGTTCCATGAACAAAGCCCGGGGAATGCATCCCCGGGCGTTGTTCGAAGGAATTACAGAACCTCGTAACAGGTTCGTTTCGGGTCCATGCAGGCTTTCAGCTCGCAGAGCTGATTGTCGGGGCCGCGGTTTCGCTGGTTGCGGCCGCACCAGAAATTCCCTTCCCCCGTCACCTGCTCGTCTTCCGGCAACCCGAAGTTGAGATACATCCCCTTCGAGAGCAGAAACCGGCAGCGCTCGTTCTTATCGGCAACGTGTTCTTGCTCGCTCATGTTCAGAGGATCCCTTCCATTTGTCCGACGGCACGCAGGAGTGCTCGCTTCACCGAAGTCTTCGCGAGCTGCACTTTGTAGCCGTTGTTCGAGAGGGGGGTTGCCATTGCGACCGCCATATCGCCTGCGCGTGAGGCGGATTCCTCGTCGAGTCGCTGGCCGACGAGGGCAGTCGCGGCGTCTCGCGCGACCCACGGCACGGGTGCGACGTGCCCCATGACAATGCGGGCATCGCGAACGACGCCGTCCTCGACATCGACGCAGGCCGCGGCTGCTGCAAGGGGCCAGTCGAGCCCGTTCATCTGAATCACTTCGTACGCGGCGCTCCTGGTTTCTTCCGCTTCCGGCAGCCAGATATGCGAGATGAGCTGGCCCGGCTTGAGGACCGAGATTCCATGCGACGCGGTCTTGGGAGTGATATAGAAGAAATCGAGCGGGAGGAACTCTTCCTGGTCGGGCGCCGGCCCGATGATGCGGACCTGCGCCCCCCAGGCAATCATGCTCGGGGCGAGCCGCGAAGCGCTCACGAACTTCGCCGGACCGCGATTGCCGAAGATGGCATGCTCGCGATTATCGCCGGCTGCGACGAGCGATTCGCCGTTCTCCATCGCGAGCAGACCGTAGCCGCTCCGGAAGTACCAGCAGTTCGGAAGATGGCAAAGGTCGCCGCCGATCGTTCCCATCGACTGCATCTGGATCGAACGGATGCCGTCGATGACATGCAGCAGCGAATGATGCTTCTGCACGTCGGCGCTTGCGACGAGATCCTCAAGCGTTGTGAGGGCACCGATCAGCAGGCCGCCGTCGGTCCGCCGAACACCCGAAAGCGACGGGACGGTTTTCAGATCGACGACCCGCTTCGGCGCGACGAGATCGCGCTTCATCAGTCCGATGAGATCAGTCCCGCCGGCCAGGACGGCGGTATTGCCGTCGTGGTCGTTCAAGAGGTCGAGCGCTTCCGCTTCCGTTTCCGGGCTCGCATATTCAAAAGGTTTCATGCCTTTGCTCCTTTCAACGCATCAAGAACTCGCTGCGGAGTCAGCGGAAGTGTCGGCACGCGCACTCCGAGCGCGTTGGCGACGGCATTCGAAATGGCGGCTCCGGTCGAAATGACCGGCGGCTCGCCCAGGCCGATGACGCCGCGTGCGTACTCGCTGTCGGGCTGGTACATCTCGACGACCAGTTCGCCGACATCGCCGATCCGGGGCAGCTTGTAGTTATCGAGATCGGCGTTGATGTAACGGCCGGTCTTGTTATCCATGATCCGCTGCTCGGAAAGAGCGTACGAGATCCCCATGATGATGCCGCCGTAGACCTGGCTTTCGGCGGTCAGGAGATCGATGATCAGTCCGCAGTCCTGAACGGCGACGAACTTGTTGATGCGGATGACGCCGGTTTCCGAATCGACCGAGACGTCCGCCATCTGGATCCCGCCGACCTTCTGGCTGGTGAGACCGTCGTTCTTCGGCCCTTGCCCCTGGGTTTCGAGTCCCATCGGTCCGACGAGAGCAGCCGCCTGCTTCCAGGAGCAGACTTCTTTCTCTCCCGACCAGATTTTCGATTCCTTCGCGCTGAGCGAATCGGCCTCGACGTTGTACTTCTTGGCCACGAGATCGAAGATCTTCCAGAGGGCCTCGAGCGATGCGCGCCGGTTCGGGCCGGACACGCCGCCGATGGTGATGCTTCCACCCGATCCGCTCGAAGGCGGAAAGCGGTTCGAGCCGATGTTCACCTTCACCATGGAGAGGGGAACACCAAAGGTTTCGGCGAGGACAATGCCGATGGCCGTTCGCGTGCCGGTACCGAGGTCCTGGCTGCCGGACGTGCTTTCGACCGTTCCATCCGGGTTGACGCGGACAGTGCAGGTGCCGGGTCCGGCGCCGCCGCCCCAGGTATGGAGCGCCATGCCGAGGCCTTGCTTCACGGGGCCATTCGACCCTTTCCCTGCCGGGTGCCACTTGGCTTTCCAGTCGATGAGCCGGGCGCCGATCTTCATTTCCTCGGCATAGACTTCCGGCTTCGGAGTCTTTGCGAGGTTCTTCATGAACAGATCGTAGCTGTCCATGCCGAGCTTGATGGCGACGTCATCGATCGCAGTCTGGCTTAATGCACAGAGCTGCGGATGCGGCGGCGCGCGCCAGGCGCGGTTATCGCCGGTGTCGCAGATCAGTCCGGTTGCTTTGACGTTCTGGTTTTCAAACGCGAACACGTAGGGCATCTGTCGCGGATCGACCACGCCGCCGGCGCTTCCGCTGGTTCCCCAGTGATGCGAATCCCAGGCGACGATATTTCCTTCGGCATCGGCGCCGATCTTGACGTCGATGTAGCCCGAAGGACGGGTCCCTGCGAACTTGAGTTCCGTTGCGCGGTCGAGCATCAGGCGGACCGGTCGGCCGGAATCCTTCGCGAGCTGCGCACAGGCGACGCCCCATTCATCGGCCGCGAACTTCGAGCCGAAGCCGCCGCCGACGAAGTTGCAGATCACTGTGACGTTGGCCTGATCGATGCCGAGGGGGCCGGCGAACTGCCCGGCCGTTCCCGAAACGTTCTGCGTCGAGAGATGCACGGTCAGTTGTTCGGCGCCGGTCCATTCGCAGTGGGCACCGTGCGGTTCCATGCACATGTGGCTGATGGTGTCGATGCCGTAATGGCCTTCGTGCACCACCTTGGCCGTCTTGAAGGCGGCCGCGACGTCTCCCTTGGTCTGCTCTCCGTGGGACTTCGTCCGAATGAGATGCCCCTGGGCGGCGGCTTCCTTCTTCAGTTCCCCCTTGTCGTCGACGTTTTCGGCGTCGAGTTTCTTGGCCGCTTCGAGATTCGATTCATCGACGAAGTGCGGGAGCACCTGGTATTCGACGACGACGGCCCGCACCGCGTCTTCGGCAATTTCCGGCCGTTCCGCGGCAACTGCGGCGACGATCGTTCCGTCACAGAAGATTTCGGCATCCTTGTCGCGGAAGATGTGAACCGCGTGGACTCCGGGAATCTTCTTCGCCGGTTCGACGTCGATTTTCACGACCTTCGCGTGAGCATGCTTGCAGGTGACGAGCTTCGCGTAGAGCGTGCCGGGGGAATTGATGTCGGCGGCGTACTTCGCGTGCCCCGAGGCTTTTTCGACCCCATCGATCCGCGAGATGCGCTGGCCGATGAGGGTGTTTTCGTTCCGAGCTTTCCAGGCGACTTTGCGTTCGGCCATGGTCATGCGCCTCCTTTCGCGATCTCGAGTGCACATGCGGTAATGCCGTGATAGGTACCGCAGCGGCAGATGTTCCCGCCGAGACCTTTGTGAATCTCTTCGAGAGTCGCCTTCGGGTTCTTATTGAGAAATGCGCGGGTCGCCATGACGAACCCGGGGGTGCAGAAACCGCACTGCAGGGCGTCGTGCTTCACGAATCCGGAAACGACGTCGTCGACCGCGCCGCTCTGGGCGAGCGACTCGACGGTGACGATCTTCTTTCCCTGGCACTCGACGGCCAGGCGCGAACCGGCGAGAACCGGCTTGCCGTCGATCATGACGGTATCGGCTCCGGCGGCGCTGCGGTCGTCAACGTCCTTGCAGCCGGTCAAGTTCAGGTCGTTTCGCAGCGCATCGAGCAGAGTGACGCGCGGCTCAAGCTTCAGCGTATAGTCTTTGCCATTGACGTTGAGCGTGATGTCGGACGCTTTGGCAGAGACGACGTTGGCCTTTTTCGGCTCGTCGGCGACGGCGTCGTTTTCGCCGGTCGCGATGGCGGTCGCGGCCATTGCCGCTCCGGATCCCTTCAGAAACTCGCGCCGGTTGAACGCTGGTCCACTCCGGCCTTGCTGGTCGCGGTTCCGCATGGCTTCGTTCTCCATCCACGTTGTCGAAACGGAATCTCCGCCGCATTGTAACCTCTGTGTATCAAGGAACAAGGATTTAACGGATATTTTGGTTGTGACGATTGCGCGATCGAAAGGGGTTGAGAAAGATCCCGAGGGAACGTTTGTGACGGATGTGCCGTTGCTTCATGGATGTGGACTTCCAGAACGTTCGTCACGATCGGAATGCGCGACGCGCCTCTGGAATTCGCTCGTCCTGCTTCGGTACGATGCGTTCATGTCCGAGACGTCGCGACAATTCACGCGCTGCTTGACGCACCAGATGTGCGAGGACCAGATGAGTCCTGTCGGACTTGTCTGTCCTCAGTGCAAACAGCGTCTGTACATGGATCCGCCGCGCGGTCGCTGCCGAAGCTTCTGGGAAAGCCAGCCCGGCGCGTACAGCCCGGAGGGGCAGCCCTGTTTCATCTATTCGCTGATGTGGGACAACTTCCGCATCCGGTCGCTCCATTCGCCGGAATCGCACGAAGATCCGCGCGGACGTTTTGTTCTGGAAGTGGCTGCCGCGAAACGGACGCTTGGCCGCAAGGGAAAACGACGCCGCAAGAATCGTCCCCCCGACAGCCCGCGCGAGCTCCGTCCTCCGTTCACGGACGACGAGTTCCGCGACGGGGCAAGTCAAACGGACGGCTAAGATTCAGCGAGCGACCGTCGCACGCTGCGACTTCGGATCCCGACCTGGGCGGAACCGGGTTTCGGCGGACGCGGCCCGTTCCAGGTCGATCAGCCACTTCTTTCTGCTGATGCCGCCGGCATAACCTGTCAACTTCCCGTCCGTCGCGACGACGCGATGGCAGGGGATGAGGATCGAGACCGGGTTGCGACCGTTGGCGTGGCCGACGGCGCGCGATGCCGTCGGCCGGCCGATCCGCCGGGCAAGTTCCGCGTAGGTGATCGTCGAACCAAAGGGAATGTTTACGAGTTCCTGCCAGACCCGCTTCTGGAACGGCGTGCCGTCGAGTCGGAGCGGAACATCGAACGATTGCCGCGTTCCCGCGAAATACTCGGCGAGCTGCGCGCGAATCTCGGCGAATCGCGCGTCGGAGCGTGTCCAGCGCGCATCGATGCCGCTGAAGCCTTTGTGATCGGGCAGGAACAGTCCGGTCACAAACGGGCCGTCCCCGCAAACGACGATCTTGCCGAGCGGCGAATCGAGTTCACTGTACTGGATGGTTGAATTCATAGTTCGTCGCTCCGTAAGAATTGGAAGCTCACCGGCTGATTGAAGAGCCGTTGAGACTTTCCCAGAGATGCATCGCTCCATAGGCCCGCCAGGGCCTCCAGCGGTCGGCTGCCTGTTCGAGTGCTTTCGCCGACTTAAGTTGTGAGGCTTTGAGCAGCCCGAGGTCGCCGGCGGGAAACGCGTCGGGCCACCGGAGCGCGCGCATCGAAATATATTCCGCGGTCCAGGGGCCGATTCCCGGAAGCAACATGAGCTTGTCGACGAGTGCGGGAGGATCCCATCCGGTTTCGAGATCGATCCTGTTTCCCACAACGGCCCGTGAGAAGTTCTTCAGCGCATCGGCGCGGGATTTCGGCAGGCCAACTTTTCTGAGCGTCGAAATTCGAATTGAGCTGAGCGCATCGGCGGCCGGTGTGGTTCGGTTCAGGCAGGGGAACGGCGTTTCGATCGGTTCGCCGAACGTCCCGGCGATTCGACCTGCGAGCGTCGAGGCGCCGCGGACGGAGATCTGCTGCCCCAGAATGGCGCGCAGTCCGAGTTCGAAGGAATCGAATGCTCCCGGCACGCGTAATCCCGGCCGTCGCCTGATTCGTGCCGCCAGCATTTCATCCTGTGCCAGATGTTGCGCGATGACGTCGGGTCGGGCATCGAGATCGAAGAGTTGCCGCAGACGGGCGAGAATGGACGAGAGGGCCGGCGCGAGCGACGTCGCGAGCTCCACGAGGAGCAGGTCCTGATCGGCGACTTTTGAAACAGTGAGCCATCCGGAAACGTCACCGATCCGAACAGTGCGACGATAAACCGCGCCGGCGACGCACTCGACGCCGGGAATGGCGCGCGCCGCCAGAAAGCGCAACAGCGCCTCCCAGTCGAAGGGGGGGCGATACGCCAGAGTGAGACGCAGGGAATCGTTCGCGGTTACGTTCGGCGATCCCCGCCGGAGCCTGCTGGGGGTCAGGCGGTAATGTTTCTGAAACAGGGCATTGAAGCGCCGCACACTCTGAAAACCCGAGGCGAAGGCGACCTGCACCATCGGGAGCTGTGTTTCGGTAATCAATTTCTTGGCAAGCAGCAGTCGATTCGTCTGCGCGAGCTGGATCGGCGTTACACCGAATTCCTTGAGGAATGAGCGGCGCAGTTGACGGGAGCTGAGGCCGAGCGACGCTGCGAGATCTTCGAGTCCTCCGCCGTCATTGAGCGCACCCGCTTGAATCCGAAGTGCGGCGGCGCGCGCGATCGTGCTCACGCTATCGACCGGCGCAAGACCGGGCGCCAGTTCCGGGCGGCAACGCAGACAGGGGCGAAAACCGGCGCGTTCCGCGAGTGCGGCGTTTTGAAAGAACCGGCAGCGCGCCCGACCCGGCGTCTTCGCAGTGCAGACGGGACGGCAGTAGATGCCAGTCGTCGTCACGCCGACGAAGAAGACTCCGTCGAATCGGCGGTCGCGCGCCATGAGTGCGCGAAAGCGAATGTCGTCATCAATGGTCATGACCGGATTGTAGCGGTCGACAGCAATCCGTCTCGCCGTTTTCGGACATGAAAATCGAAAACGGCTGTGAGCCGCTCGCGCGCGAAAACGGACGCGATGGCCGGGCCGTCGCTCTGCCCAAAAAATCGGGTGGCATGCCCTGAGCCTGAGAAGGACGTGTCCGGGAATTCGAACCAGTTCCCGTTGCGATTCCGGGGCACACTTCGTTTTGCCCCGGCCACCCGACGCTGTGAGCTGCTCGCGCGCGAAAACGGATGCGACGGCCGGGAGGCTCACAGCAGCGGGCTCAGCAGTCGTCCTGCGTTCGCGGTGAGTTTGTGAGGCCACGGTCGGCCATGCCAGCGCTCGAGATCGAACGGCCGGCAATCGTCGGCGTATGTCTGCTGCAGGGCTCTGAGCCGTGCGCTGAATTCACGATCGTACACGGCGAGCGTGATTTCGAAGTTCAGAAAGAGACTGC
>JBFWWA010000038.1:0-14311 GCA_050246455.1 Planctomycetaceae bacterium | reverse complement strand
TCACGGATGCCGACGGCAAGGATTACATCGACTGGCTTTCCGGATTGTGGAACGTTGTGGCCGGGCACGGCCGCCGCGAACTCATTGAAGCTGCGACGAAGCAGATGGAAACGCTCGCGTATGCCTCGGGGTATGCAGGAAGTTCCAACCTCCCTGCAATCGAGCTCGGCGAAAAGATCGCGGCTTTGACCTATCCGTCGATCAACCGCTTCTTCTTCACATCGGGGGGCGGGGAATCGAGCGACACGAGTTTCAAGACGGCCCGATATTTCTGGAAGCTCCATGGCAAGCCCGAGAAGACGAAAGTCATCTCGCGGCAGTGGGGCTACCACGGAGTGACGCTCGCCGCGATGAGCGCGACCGGCATCAGCAGTTACTGGCCGATGTTCGAGCCGCGCGTCCCGGGGTTCGTGCATATTCCGTCGCCGTACCCGTACCGGTACGTTGCGCCGGAAGGGGTGAGCCCCGGCATTGCTGCCGCCAACGAGCTCGAGCAGGCGATTCTGCGCGAAGGCCCCGACACCGTCGCGATGTTTCTCGCCGAGCCGGTGCAGGGGGCGGGAGGGGTCATCGTTCCTCCCGCCGACTACTTCCCGCGCATTCGGGAGATCTGCAACAAGTACGACGTCCTCTTCGCCGCCGATGAAGTGATCACCGGGTTCGGGCGAACCGGAAAGATGTTCGGGTTGCAGCACTGGAACGTCGAGCCGGACATGTTCCTGTTCGCGAAGGCCGTCACGTCCGGTTACTTTCCGCTCGGCGGAGTGGGCGTGAATGACCGGATCGCGCGCACGCTCGACACCGGTTCGTCCGTCTGGATGCACGCGTTCACGTACAGTTGCCATCCGGTCGGGTGCGCAGTCGCGCTCGCGACGCTCGGGATCATTGAGCGCGAGAACTTTCCGCAGCAGGCGGCGGAGAAGGGGGCCTATCTCCTCAAGCGACTCCGCGAAGCGCTCGCCGATCATCCGCACGTCGGCGAGGTCCGCGGACTCGGCTTGATGACGGCCGTTGAATACGTCCGGGACAAATCCACCAAAGCGGAATTTGCCCCCGAGGAAAAGGTCGGACACCGCGTCCACGTCGCCGCCCAGGAGCGGGGTCTGTTCAGCCGTCTGCGCGGGGACGTCTTCTGCATCGCTCCGCCGGTCATTTCGACCGAGAAACAGCTCGATCGCATTGCAGAGATCATGAAGGGGGCAACGGAAGCCGTCCTCGGCAAATAGCCGGCGAATCAGTCGGCTAAGCGAGGATCTCGTTCACAACTCGCGCCGGTTCAACACCGGTGAGACGCGAGTCGAGTCCCTGCGACTTGACCGAGAACCGCATGTGGTCAATGCCGAGAAGGTGCAGCAGCGTCGCGTGGACGTCGTGCACCGAAACCCGGTTTTCCGTCGCGCGGTAACCGAGTTCGTCGGTGGCGCCAAAGCTGGTTCCCCCTTTGAATCCCCCGCCGGCGAACCACATCGTAAAGCCGGCGAGATGATGGTCGCGGCCGTCTCCCTGCGCCATGGGAGTCCGTCCGAACTCCGAACCGAATACGATGATGGTGTCGTCGAGCAGGCCGCGCCGCTTGAGATCGACAATGAGGGCCGCGACACCCCGATCAACCTCGGCCGCCGTTCCGGCGATGTGCTGTTTCACGGCACCGTGGTGGTCCCAGTCCCGATGATAAAGCTGGATGAAGCGAACACCGCGCTCGACGAGCCGGCGTGCCAGGAGGCAGTTCGCCGCGAAAGTTCCGTCGCCGCCGCTGGTGCCGTAAAGGTCGAGAACATGCTTCGGCTCGTCGGAAACGTTCATCAGATCGGGAACACTGGTCTGCATCCGGAACGCCATTTCATACTGGCTGATGCGCGTGGCAACTTCGGGATCCGGCGTCGTCTGATCGCGAAGCTGATTGAGAGCTTCGACCGAATCGACAAAATCCCGCTGGCGCGCGGCATTGATTCCCGAAGGGTTCTTGAGGTAGAGGACCGGATCTCCGGTGCTGCGGAATTCGACGCCCTGAAACCGGCTCGGCAGGAAACCGGAATGCCATTGCCGCGCAGCGATCGGCTGCTTCTGGCCGAAATTTCCGGTTGAGACCATCACCACGAAGCCGGGGAGCGATTCGGCATCATTTCCAAGCCCGTACCACAGCCACGAACCCATCGCCGGTCGGCCGCTGTTCATCGTCCCCGTGTTCATGAACGTGTGTGCGGGATCGTGATTGATCGCTTCCGTGAAGAGCGAGCGGACGATGCACATCTCGTCGGCGCATTTCGAGCCGAGCAGCGGCCAGACGGCGCTGATCGTTTGACCGGACTCGCCCCATTTCTGGAAGGGATGCTGCGGGCCAAGCACGCGGAGCTTGGCCCCCTGAAGCTGCGCGATCTGCTGTCCTTTGGTGACCGATTCCGGCATCGGCTGGCCGTTCATCTCCTCGAGTTTCGGCTTGTGGTCGAAGGTGTCGAGGTGGCTCATGCCGCCGGCCATGTACAGCCAGATGATGCGCTTCGCGCGCGGAGCATAGTGCAGCTGCCCCAGAGCGCCGACGGCTTGGCCGTTCGTTGATGCAGACGGCGCCGCGAGCACCTGTGTTCCGCGACCGACGAGCGACGCGAGCGCCATCGAGCCCAGACTCACACCGGTGTTGAGGACGAAGGTCCTCCGGCCGATTTGTGGAGGGAGGAGGGACATGTCGAGGAATCTCCGATTCGGAAATCTCGCGTCAGTCGCGAGAGACGGTTTCATGCAAATTGAGAATCGTACGCGCAACGCTCGTCCAGGCGGCCAGTTCAGCCCGGTTGATCCCGTCAGGAACCGGTTGAACGCCGATTTTGAGCAGCTCATCCGCTGATTTCGCATCGTCGCGGTATTGAGCGAGATGTTTCTCTACCAGCCTTGTGAGGATTTCGACCTCTCGAACGTGCGGCGAGCGCGCCAGCGCGCGCCGAAATGCCCACGTGATCCGATCACTCGCGGTTCCACCACCCTGTTCCAGGATCCGCATCGCAAAAGCACGCGCGGCCTCGACATATTCGGGATCATTCATCAGGACAAGTGACTGCAGCGGCGTGTTGGAACGCGCTCGGTCGGCTGCACATTCCTCTCGGCTCGGAGCATCGAACGCGAGCATTGCGGGGTGGAGGTACTGCCGCTGCCAATGCGTATAGAGTCCGCGCCGGTGCAGTTCATCGCCCGTGCCGTTCTGCCATTCGCGCGCCGGAAAATTGAGATACGCCCAGTAACCGGCGGGCTGATACGGCTTCACGCTGGGACCGCCGACCTTGCCTGCGAGCAGGCCGCTGACGGCGAGCGCGTTATCGCGAACCATTTCCGCCTGGAGGCGGAACCGCCCCTGACGGGCGAGCCAGCGGTTCTCCGGGTCTCGTTCGCGCAGCTCTGGCGTCACCTTCGACGACTGGCGGTACGTCCCCGAAGTGACAATCAGCCTGACAATCTGTTTGACGTTCCAATCGGAATCGATAAAGCGGCCCGCTAGCCAGTCAAGAAGCTGGGGATGACTCGGCCAATCTCCCTGGGCACCGTGATCGTCAAGCCTTCGCGACAGGCCTTCGCCGAAGTACAGTTTCCAGACGCGGTTGACGAAGACGCGCGCGGTGAGCGGGTTCTCCGGTGACGTGACCCAGCGGGCGAGGTCGAGCCGGGTCATCCGTCCCTCGCGAGGCGCAGGGTGGGGGAGAATTTCCGGAAACGCCGGGAGCAGCGGCTCGTGGCTTTCATCCATCCAGTTCCCGCGCGGCAGAACGCGAACAGTGCGCGGAGCGACCGAGACGGTGACGAGTGTTGTCGGAATGACGGCGTCGAGCTCGGCGCGCTGTTTCTTCAATTCCGCAAGCTTGTTGCGAGCAGTTTCCAGTGCGGGAGCAATCGATCGATAATGCGCCGCCAGCTTTTCTTTCTGTGCGGTTTCTCGGTTCGCTTCGGGAATCTTGAGAATGGCCTGAATCTCAGCGGGGAGATCTTTTGGAGGCTGCTGTTCCCACGCCTGCTGCGCGGAAAGCAGTTCCGGAGTCGGCGTATTGATCTCCTTCTGCAGAGGCGCAATTTCACTGTCTAGTTTCGCGATGGCGGCAGCCTGATCGGGGGTTGGCAGCGAGATGCGGGGCCCCCAGTTGCCGTCGACATTTGCACCGGAATAGAGCCCGCGCTCTTCGATGTCGGCGAAGAACGCTTCGAGCGAGTAGAAGTCGCGCGCCGTGAAGGGGTCGTACTTGTGATCGTGACATTCGCAGCATCCCAGAGTCACACCCAGCCAGGTCCCGCCCAGGTTGCGGACCCGCTCGGCTATGTACTTGTTGAGATACTCCTTCGGCTGCACGCCCCCCTCGGCGCTCATCATCCCGAGCCGGTTGTACCCTGAGGCAATCCTGTGTTCGGTCGTCGCTTCGGGTATCAGGTCGCCCGCGAGCTGTTCCACCGAAAACTGATTGAACGGCTTGTTGCTGTTGAACGACTTGATGACATAGTCGCGGAAGGGCCAGATATTGACCGTCTGGTCACCATGATAGCCGACGCTGTCCGCGTAGCGCACCAGGTCGAGCCACCACATTGCCATCCGCTCTCCGTATTGCGGTGTTGCAAGGAGGCGATCGACGACTTTCTCATAAGCGTCGGTGCTCTTGTCGGCGAGGAACGCATCGAGTTCCTGAGTCGTCGGCGGAAGTCCGGTCAGATCGAGCGTGACGCGTCGCAACAGGACCCCGCGATCCGCTTCGGGCGACGGCGACAGTTGATGTTGATCGAGCGTCTCAAGAATGAAATTGTCGACATCGTTGCGTCGGAATGCGCTCTTCGTTGCTTCAACGGGCGGCGGTTGAGGTCGGGTGATTGGCTGGAAGGCCCAATGTCCTTCCCATTTCCCCCCTTGCTCGATCCAGCGGCGGAGCAGGGCACGCTCCTGTTCCGAAAGTTCCTTTCCGAATTTCGCGGGGGGCATTCGCTCTTCCGGCGATTCGCTCGTCACTCGCCGCCAGAGTTCACTGGCATCGAGCTTCCCGGGAACGACCGTCCCCGGATGTCCGTCAACGCCAAGAAGTCCTTCGCGCGTATCCAGCCGGAGCTCCGCTTCCCGTTTGTTCTTGTCGGGGCCATGACAGGCGAAGCAGCGATCGGAAAGAATTGGCCGGATGTCGCGATTGAATTCGATGACCTCGGGCAGCTTCGAGCTGGAAGTCAAGTCGGCCCCGTCCGCCACTCCGGCGAGCAGGCACACGGAGAGTGCGATCAACGTCAAACGGCGGAGAACTGAGATTCGCGGCAGAGGCATGAGCACGGCTTCCAGAAGATCCGGGGCAGGGAGAAACATCTCGGCTGGACGGCATGCGGTGCGCTGCCGAAAGGCGCATCGGGAGGTGCAAAGTCCCCAAAGGAGCACACGGCAGCTCTGCCGAATATTGTAATCGCGCTTGGCGGGGGATGTCTTCGTTCGAGCCGAGAAATGCCCGAAACGGCCGAAAACCCGGCAATCCGAGGACCGATCGGCAGGTGGACCGACGCGAATATGGCCGTGAGATCACGCGGCTGCCGCCTGAAGCGCAGTGAAATGCGACCTGCGCAACGTCCCGATGAATTGGACGGGGAGTGTCATTGAAAGCGTCGACTATTCGACGCGGCATTCGCGCAGCGCGAGAACCGGCGGCATGGCGAATGTGAGCCCCGTTCTCACAATTCGCCATGCCCGGTTCGGTTCGCTCGTCGTTACGGGTGCGTATTGCGGACGTTGCTCCGGGTCACCACTTCCCGCCCGGCACCGACTTAATCCAGTCGATGTATTTATCGAGCCGGACGTAGATGCCGCCGTCGCCGCAGGGGCGAATGGAATCCCTGGTCGCGCGGGATGTGGCTCCGGCCAGATACCAGTTGCCGTTGTGCTCGACGTAAACCGGTCCGCCGCTGTCGCCGTTGCAGGTGTCCTTATCGAGGAAAGGCGCGCCGGCCACGAGCTCGAGTCCGTTGTCGCATCCGTAGCGCGACTGTGCAGCACTTGTTTCGCAGTTCGGCGTGGCCATGGGAATGTCGACGACTCGCTTGATTCCGAAACCGATGCTGCTGTGAACGTCGGTATTGCCGAACCCGACGGCGCGGACGAAAAATCCGGCGTCGATCGCGGACGATGGTGCAAAGGGGCGCGGTTTCACGCCCGGCACATCCTGCTCGAGAATAAGCACCATGAGGTCATTGTGCAGTCCGGCCTTACCGTAGTCGGGGTGACGTACGGCGGATTTCACCTTGAACACCGAACCGGAAAGCGTGACGTCGCTGCCGACGAAAACTCGACTCGCGCAGCCGCCGTAGCAATGACCTGCGGAGATCACGACGTTGGGAGCGACCAGCGTTCCGGTACAGCACCAGCCGGCGGAAGTTCCGACGGCGACGCAATCGGCATACTCGCTCGTCGGCACCCCTCCGACGACTCGGGCCGGAAGCGATTCGAGATACTTCTTGCTGTTCTTGATGTACTCGGGATCGGTGTAAATGCTGTCCGGTGATAATGCCGCAGCGGATGCAGGTGATGTGGCGAAAGCGGAAAACCGCGGATCCGCGACAGGCTTCGGTATATTCGTTCCCGGCAACATCTCGCGACTCCCGGACGTGCCGACGGCGAGGTTGAAGGCATCCCGGAAGAGGGAGACGAAACGCTGATCGTCATCCCCCGCCAGCTCCTTGGCAAACGCGGCGGCGGCTTTTGCCCGGTTGGCCAGTTCCGCGGCGGAAAGCTGGCTGGCTCCGCTGCTCTTGGCATGAACGACTCGGGTTTCCTGCCGCATCAGATCGGCCCGGGTCGATTCTCCGGTGTTCGGTGCGGAAGCCGGATCCGAGTTTGCCGCCGATCGATCGGCCATCACCCCGATGGCGACGAGACAGCCCATGAGGCATCCCAGTACAATTTTCGGCCGGACGCAACGCACGCGGAATGTCCGGCAATCACGAACAAGCATTGGCTTTCTCCCGGTTGTGTGAATTGAGAACTGATCAGGCACAACTGCAATCGCGCGTGCGCAACCGCGTACCAGTCGAATGACAGCGACGCTGGTTGCGCTACTGAAACGGAAGTTGCTGAGATGCGCTGACGAAGTGCGCCCTCAGCATCCACGGGGCATGATCAGCTCGTCCCGGGAGATGGGTTGGCGACAACGTCGCCACGCAGGACAAGCGGCTTGAACGCGTTGATCTTGAAACCAGGTTCGCAAAATTGCAACGAAGAAAAGTCAGCTCGACGGAAAAAGAGTTGATTTGATGGAACGCGTGGAATTCAGTGATCTTCCCGGTTGAATGCAAGAGGTGCGACAACCGTCTGGCAGTGCGTCGTGTCGACCACGAATTCCCGTACGCCCCAATTGTGACGCGCTCCTCGCGTGCGATCGGCACTATTACAGAATCTCGCGAAGGCTCGTCTGCTTCATCCCTGAACGTGTTCCGGCGCGCAGTGGAATCGGTGCGATGCCCGAAGGCACGCTGTTGCAACACGGGAGCCGGACGACGCATTACCACCCGCTCGGAAGTCTGGCCGACTGAAGCGCACGTCGGCATTCCCGAAGCGTTGCTGCACCCGGCTGGAACTGCAGTTCCGGTCTCGCGACGTCCTTTCCGAGAATTCGCGCGAGCGTGGCGCGAACGGTCGGTTCATCGTCGTCGAAATCGCCGTGATGCTGGGCGGTCGAGGCATCGATCGATCCGTTCGGATTCGTGTTCGGCGAACGGATCCAGGCCGCGGAAGGTTTTGAAAGGAGCTTCGTGACCGCCGCATCCTTCTCGATGAACTTCTCCATTCCGAGAAGCGGCACGCCTTCGGGCCGAATCAAAGGGATTCGCGGTTCTTTCTCAAACGCATTCGAGACCAGGTACAAAAGAGACTTGTTGTAGATCTTGGCGCAGTGGTCATCCTGCTCGAAGCGATCGGTGAGGGTGAAGAGAGCGAACTTTGAAATCTGCCCGGCCTCGACGAGCGGCGCATAGGTCTCTTTGAAGAGTTCCATGGTGCAGGCCGGCGCCCAGAGCGTGCATGTTTTCGCGGTAATTCCGAGTCCCTTCTTTCCTTTCATCGGTCCCGATTTGATCGTTCCATTCGTGCAGAGGAGCTGAACGAGCGGGGCGTGGAAAATGCTGCCGGCACTGTGCCCGACGAGATGCAGTTCCACGTCGGGGTCGTCGCTGAGCAGTCGCGAGATTTCCTTCAGTGTGATCGCCGCGCCCCCTTTGGCTGAGGTCGTAGCGGCCAGTCCGTTCTCTTTCATCTCGTCCCAGCTTGCTTTGCCGGTCAGAACGCGGGCGAGCGGTTCCAGCATGTCGTCGACGCGGTCGAGCATGAAGTCGACGGCTGAGCCAAGGACTCCCTCGTCGCGCCTGCGGCTGAGCGCATCCTTGAGAATGTTCGTGATGGTGGACCAGTAATCGGTCCGCCAGATGAACGATACCGGATAGGTTTCGGCTTCCAGAAGCTCCGGCAGGTAATCGGCCAGCCGCTGAATTGCCGCCTGCTCACCGACCAGACCTCCGTGCGCGTAGAGCAGAAGCCGCTTCTTCTTCCACTGCCGCGTGATGCGTGGAAAGTCCTCTTGAAAGATCTCCCGGACGTCTTCGGAAGTGGTGCCAAAGGGACCCGTGGGGCGAAGTTGGCCGTCATTGCCGAGACTGATGATGTGCGGCCGGAGTTCAGAGAAGGATGGCGACTGCAGGCGGCTCCCGACGGCGGAAAGCACGGTGGCGGCGGCGCGACCGGAACGAAGTTTGACCGGCGCGCCAAGACGAGCTACCCAGACGTCGTTTCCGTGTTCCAGCCAATCGTCGTACTCGATGCGTGCATAGCCGCACTTTCCCCAATCGGGACCCCAGGAGTTCTGAATCCAGAATCCGTTATTGTCGTAGGCGACAATTGCGAATGCGTGTCCTCCAATCATTCCGCCCTTGTTGTGGATAATCCCGTCCGCGCCGACATTCTGCCAACCTTCGTGCACTGCTGCGGTCGCGTAGAGGATTCCGACTTCCGCGCAGGCCGAATGCATTGCAACGAGGTCTTTGTGGTTGACGCGGTAGTACGCTCCGAGAGGGCGTTCAGCGGCGTCCTCCGCTCGCTCGTCCGTGAGCGTCGAGTCTGCAAGATTGATGACATACGGCCAGAGTTCGTCGGTGCACACGCCATGCTTATGCCAGCCTTTCATCGCCCCGCGCGCACTCGATCCGGAGTAGTCCTCGCCCGGCCATTCATCGTAGCGGCGTGCCATTTCATAGAGCATGCGCGCGCTGATTCTCGTTGCGTCGCGGTCGTCCGTCAGCGTGAGCAGGAGGTAGTGCACGACCGTTGCGAGCCCGAATCCGGTGCACGCTCCTTCCTGTCCCTGGTCGAGAATGGGGACGTCGTACGCGCGGTATCGCGAGAGATCGACGCGGCGCGGCACTTCGACAAGCGTGGGAACATACAAGAGATCGCGAAAGTCCGGAGTATCGGGGCGTGCGTCGAGCTTCCAGGGAAGTGGATGCGATCCTTGAGCGGACCGCGCCGGAGATGCCGGTCGAACACGACTCTTGTTTGCAGCCTTCCGTTTCTGACGCGCCATGGCGGTACCTCACAGATCAGGGGGAAGAAACACCGTTCCGAAGTGGACGCAGCGACGCAGCGAGCGAATGAGCGGTGCCATCCAAGGAGGATCGGCCCACAGAGAACCATCTCTTGCGACCATCGTCACCGGCTACGGATGACGGTTGTCGCGATTCCAAACGTGTTCGACTCGGAGATGGTTGGGCGATGGATTTCGCCGCACGAGTCGAACGGAAACACTATTGTTGGCAAAAGCAGTGCTGTATGCAAAGAAAAAAAACGAGCCGGTTGCGGAACCGGCCCGGCCCGCTTTCGGCGGCTCTTTCTTCAGCGGACGAGGAAACGGCCAACGTGGAGGGAATCTCGGTGCAGCAGGCGCGCAAGGCTGCGTCGCCCGCCGATAACCCGGCTACCCCTCGTTCCATTCGAGAGCGCTACTTCGATTCCGCCTTGCCGTCGTCCTGTGGAAAGACCAGCACGCGGTCGTGCGTCAGCAGAATCAGGTCGATCTTGCCGTCGCCGGTGACATCCGCCACTGCAGTTTCGCGCGGCTCGGTCCCAGACCTTTCCCCGTCGGCAAAGCTTTTCTCTTCAAAGAGCTTGAAGTGGATTGCGTGCCGGAGACCCTTCTCGGGGTGTACGTTCAACAGCTCGATGAAATGCGACTGCGTGTCGATCACTGCGAGGTCGACGCCTTTATCGGCATTGAGATCTTCCGCAACGACGTCGGCGAAGTAGGTTTTCTCGAGCTTTGATTCGAACGACGCGAGCTCGACGAGCGTCGGGTCGGTCCGCCCGGCATAAAGTACGCCGAACTTTCCCCGTCCGAAGAGGAGCAGATCCTGCCGGCCGTCGGCGTTGAGATCGGCAATCCGCAGAGATTCATACGGGAAGGCGCCGATATCCACTTCGCGCCAAGGGCGAAAGACGTTCCCATCCTGCCGGAGAACCCGCAGTTTGCGGATTCCCGCATCGACCAGCACGATCTCGCGGCCCGGCTTCTCGTCGAGGTCGAGCGCAGCGGCTCCGACAATCTGCGCGTTCGATTCAGCCGCATTGTACTGATCGATCACGCGCCACTGCTGCTTGTCGTCGAGCTGGAGGCTGCGTGCGAAGTTTCCTTGAGCAGCAAGTATCAGCGGCTTCTCCGCCCGTTCGATAAAGACTTGTCCCGCCGAGACGTCGCCAAGCCGAATCCCCCCTTGCGGGTTGACCGGAACCGGCACGCCGTCGCTGTTCGTCGAGCGGAGCAGGGGAGCGCGATTGGTCCCCATGAAAATGAGGAAGTCCGACCGCCCATCGCCGTTGGCATCGAGCTGGGCAAGCCGCGTCGGCGTTGAGGGAAGATCGAGCGAAAGATTGCTGACTTTTCCGGAGCCGAACAGGTACGGTTTCCATTGTCCGTTCTCTCCGCGCTGCAACGCCCTCAGATCGTGCTTTGCGTTGCGGCCGTCGCGCTGGCGCGAAATGTAAACGATCTCCGGACGCGAGTCGCCGTTGAGATCCGCCGCTTCGAGAACGACCGGCTCCTCTTCGACCGACAACGGCTCGGGAAACGAAAGTCTCCCCGCAACAAGCTTGCTGAGTCCGAGCGCTTTCTCTTGAGCACTCAGGACCAGAATCTCGTCAGACTTGTCGCCGTCGAAATCGGCGAGTCGAGCCTGCGTCGTCCCCGCGAGTCCCGGAAACGTGCTGCCGAGGTCGAGCCCCCGTTCGCCGCGCTGGCGAAAGAGAATCATCTGCGCGGTTTCCGGATCGGTCACGACGACGTCAACGGCGCCGTCGCCGTCGAGATCTCCGGTGGCAAGATCGCGCTCTTTTCCCTGATCCTGGCGGCCGAACCCGTACTGAATCAGGCGACCGGCCAACTCTCCTGCCTTCGATGCCGGACGACCGAGCTGCAGAACCTTGACGCGCCCGGTGCGTGATTCAATGGTGACGATCTCATTCCCCGGCTTGCCGTTCACGTCCGACAGGGTGATCGCCCGCGGGCGGTCGAGCTCGAACTGCAGTTCGGGCCCAAGTCGGCCTTCGTCGTCCTGAAGCCGGGCGCAGAACGCACGCTCCTGATCATCTCCCGCGACATAACAGAGATCCTTGCGTCCGTCGCCGTCGAGATCGGCAATTTGCGCGAGGCCGAGCTTATCGGAGGTATTCATGAGGCCGACAGGCGTGGCGAGCGTCTTGTCCGCCTGCTGCAGGATCAGGTAGGTCTGCGATTTGCCGAGGACGACAAGGTCATCCCGTCCGTCGTTGTTCACATCTCCGGCAGCAAGATTCCAGGGCGCGACGGGGACGTCGGGCAAACGGTAGCTGGTCTGCTCGGTCCAATCGCCGCTCTCCGGCTGGTAGCGGAAGACGAGCCGATCGGGAACTCCGAAATACGCGACGTCGGTCCGGCCGTCGCCATTGAAGTCACCGAGGGTCATTGCGGAGATTTGCTTGTCGACCGGAATCTTCCGGTGCTCGAAGCGCCAGTCGTTTGCAATTTCATTGACCCGCTTTTCGACTCCGGGTGTCGCGGCCGCATCCGCCGGCTTTTCCTTGCGCTGCTGCAGGAGGTCGAGGCGGCTGTGGCTGTTATCGACAAGGATCAGGTCGGTCAGCCCGTCATTGTTGAGATCGCCCGTGAGCAGATTCGAGGAGCGCTGCTCGAGCTTGAAGACTTCAGGAGTCTTGAAGCCGTAGTACGCAGCGAGCGGGTTCTCAGTCGCGGGAGTTTCCTGGGCGCCGAGCCAAGCGGCAGATAATAGAACGAGCAGCGATGCGCCGACGAATCGGACGCTCGCGGAACATTGGTGCGCAGACATGTGCGACCTTCTGATCGAAGTGTGCGTACAACGGGGCGAGCAGATTTCCGTCGAGGGAATTCCCGCCCCGTAATCTTGACCTAGCCGCCCCAGTTTATGCTCTGGGGAACCGAGAGTCCATCAATTACGCGATCTGGTCCAGCAGCCAGTTCTCGAGGCTGATCTGCTGTACGAACGGCGCTCTGAGGAGTGCGGCATCATTCGACAGCAGACGGGTCAACCAGCTCCGCCGGCGAATGATCCGCGACACCGCACGCAGCCCCATGCTCGAAAACGACTTCCCGTCGAGCTGCGACGAAACGTCGATCGAGAGTCGAGTAAAGGTCGCGGGAATGAGATTCGGCTCGGGACCGACGTGCACGACCGTATCGATTCCGGCAGCCAGCGTCTGATCGACGACATCCCACATTTTCTGCGGGCTGTCGATCCAGCGACGGATCATCTCGCGGCTGTTGTACTCGTTGTAGTCGGGCCCGCCCGTGATGCACGAGAGGATTCCCGGTTTCGGCACCGTCAGGCCGCCCGGCGCCTTCTCCATCAGGACCGAGGCACGGTCGGGAATCGATTTCTGCCAGGTGATCGGCGTATGGACCGGCGGCCAGCGGTTGGGGTTCTTGCGAAGGTGGACCGATTTCGGCAGCACGTCGTGCATGATCTGCTTGAAGCGATCGACGGTCTCGCGCTGGCCGATGAGGAGCATCGTGTTCGGAGAGAGGATGCTCGAAACGCCGATCGTTCCGTTTCCCTCGTTCGTGATCCGGACGCAGAGATGATTGACCAGGTTGAGATCGATGATCCCGCCGCGCGAGAAGAGCACGCCCATCGACGCATCCTTGCCCAGTTCGGCAGTGTCTCGCGCAAGTATCAATATCGGTGTGAGCGCTGCTTCGAGCGTGTAGACGCCGCTCGCGATGAGAGCCGTCATTTCCCCCAGGCTGTAACCGAACGTGAGCGGCGTCTGGTCGAATTGGATGTCGAACTTCTCGCGAAGGATCTGCACCTGTGCGAGCGAGACCGAGACGATCAGGGCGAGATCCTCGGGATAGGTATGAAGCGAGGACTTCGCTTCACGCGCCACACGCTCGACAAGGTCGACGGGATGCTTGATCGCGGACGCGCAGATCTTCGAGGCGTCTTCGAGATGCGAACGAATCGTCGGACCGTATGCGGGATGTTCCAGCAGCTCTCGCGTCCGCCCCAGATTCGTGATGTTATAGCCGCGGAATGCGAAGGCGGCGGTCGCCAGACGGCGGCGCAGGTCGTCCGGAGTTTTCAGCTCTTCAACCGCCGCGAGCTCGTCGGGATTGATTGACTTCGCGGGGCGACGCTCTTCCGGGGGCGCGTCATTCTTCATACAAGGCGGCCAATTGCTGCTCGTACTTGCCGATAAGATGCGAACGGCGGACCTTGAGCGTTGCCGTCAGCTCATCATCAGCGAGTTGAAACGGCCGGTCGAGCACGAGGAATTTCTTGACCCGTTCCGGCTGGCTGACATTCTGCATCACCGCGGCAATGCGCGTGTCGAGAAAACTGAGGAGCGGCGGGCTGGTAATGAACCCATTGCTCGCCGTCAGATCGCACTTGAGCTCCTTGGCTTTCTGTGCGAGATGCTCAAAGTTCGGAACGATCAGCGCGCTGACGAACCGACGACCATCGCCATAGACCACAGCCTGGTCAATGTAGATGTCGCCGATGAGCAAACGCTCGAGCTCGCTCGGAGCGATGTTCTTGCCCGCTGATGTAATGAAAAGATCTTTCTTTCGGTCCGTGATCGACAGGTAGCCATCCGCGTCGATCGAGCCGACGTCGCCGGTGTGGAACCAGCCATCGCGGATCGCTTCCGCGGTGGCTTCGGGATTCCGCCTGTATCCTTTCATCACGTGCGGGCCGCGCGTGAGTATCTCGCCATCCGGTGCAATCTTCACTACAACCCCGGGCATGGGCTTCCCGACCGTTC
>JBFWWA010000037.1:0-14344 GCA_050246455.1 Planctomycetaceae bacterium | reverse complement strand
CCTCATCGAACGCCATGCACCAGAGCGATGGAAGATGCCGCCAGGTCGGGCAGATATCGGCGAGGTAGACGGCACCCTCGTCGCCGCTCTCGATGACGATTGCCTGGTGCGCACGTGTGTGGCCGCCGGTCACCATTGAACGGAAGCCGGGGAGAATCTCGACGTCTCCCTCGATCATCCTCAGCCGCCCGGTTTTTTCGAGCGGAAGGATGTTCTCCTGCGGGTACGCATTTCGAAGTTCAAAATGTCCCGCAGTCGCCGACTCCCACTCCTGTTTCTGCACGACGTATTCCGCGTTGGGGAAGGCGTCGACAAGATTCCCTGAATCGTCAAGAAGTGTAGTGCCCCCCGCGTGATCAAAATGAAGATGTGAAAGAATCACGGTATCGATCTCATCCGGGAGGACGCCGGCCGCATCGAGGCTTGCGAACAGCGGATTCCCCGGCTCGCCGGCCATGTGGCTGCGCTGCTTTTCGGGAATCTTCGATCCGTATCCGGCATCGATGAGCACGTTCTGCGTTCCGGTCCGGACGAGAATGCAATTTGTCGCCTGGCGAATGCGGTTCTGCTCATCGGTGGGAAAAACGCGCACCCACATCGGTCGCGGAATGATGCCGAACATCGCACCGCCATCGGTCAGAAAACGTCCGCCGGAAATTGTGGTGAGTTCAAAAGAGCCGAGCTTCATGGGCGGGTTGTGGAATCAGGAGTTGAAGTTTTGATAGTTCATTGTTGGAAACGATTCTCGACTCTCCCGCCGGAAATCCGTCAGGCCGTTTCCGCCTGTTTAAGGTCCAGTTCGTCGATCATGATCTCGCGGATCTTGAATTTCTGGATCTTGCCTGTGACGGTTTGTGGAAACTCGGTGACGAAGCGGATGTAGCGTGGCACTTTAAAATGGGCGAGACTCTTCTTGCAGAACGCGCGGACTTCCTCTTCCGTCGCGGACGCACCGGCTTTGAGTTTGATCCAGGCGGTGATTTCTTCGACGTACTTGGGATCGGGGACGCCGACGACTGCGACGTTTTCAATGGCCGGATGGGTGTGCAGGAATTCCTCGATCTCACGCGGGTAAATGTTCTCTCCACCGCGGATGATCATGTCCTTGATGCGGCCGGTGATGCGGTAGTATCCGTTCGGCTGGCGGACGGCGAGGTCGCCGGAATGCAGCCAGCCATCCTGATCGATTGCAGCCGCTGTTGCTTCGGGCATCTTGTAGTAACCGAGCATAACGACGTGCCCGCGCGTGCAGAGTTCTCCCTGCAGGTTGTCGCCGAGCGGAGTGGACGATCCTGGTTCAACGAGTTTCACTTCGATATCGGGAATCGGCCGGCCGACCGTCTTCACACGGAGCTCGAGCGGGTCTTCCGTACGGGTCTGCGTTATGACGGGTGATGCTTCCGTCAATCCGTAAGCGATCGTGATTTCGCGAGCCCCCATTTCGCTCGCGACGCGATTCATGACTTCAATCGGGCAGGGGCTGCCGGCCATGATTCCCGTGCGCAGCGACTTCAGATTCCTCTGGGCGAATGTCGCATGCTCAAGCTGCGAAATGAACATTGTCGGTACACCGTAGATCGACGTCGCTCTCTCGGCTTCAATCGCTGCGAGTGTTGCGTCCGGCTGAAAGTATTCGGCCGGAACGATGATCGCCGCGCCGTACACGCCGCAGCAGAGGACTCCCAGAACGCAGCCGAAGCAATGATAAAAAGGGACCGGTACGCAGATGCGGTCTTTGTCGGTAATGTGCTGGCAGTCGCCGACATAGTAAGCATTGAGCAGCAGGTTGCGGTGTGTGAGCATTGCACCCTTCGGGAATCCGGTCGTTCCCGATGTGTACTGAATGTTGATCGGATCGCCGGCTGCGAGCGAGTTTTCGCGCTCCCGCAATTGGGCGGTTGTGATGGAATCCCCGTTTGCGAGGAACTCCTGCCAGGCCGACATTCCGGGGCCGGTCTGCTCCTTCATCGAAATGACATGCCGGAGTTTCGGAAATCCGGCTGCGCTGAGATTGCCCGGTTTCGAACTGCTGAGCTCCGGCACGGCCTCGTTCAGCATCGCGAAATAGTCGGACGTCCGAAAAACGTCGACGAGAAACAGAGCGACCGAATCCGATTGCTTGAGAACGTACGCGAGCTCTGAAGTGCGGTAGGCGGGGTTGATCATGACCATGACTGCGCCGATGCGTGCTGTTGCGTACTGCAGCAGAATCCATCGGGGCCAGTTGGTAGCCCAGCAGGCGACGTGATCCCCCTTCTGAATCCCGATCGCCATCAGCGCCCGCGCGACGCGATCGACTGCGTCGTCGAGTTCCCGGTACGAGTACCGAAAGCATTCGCGCCGTGCGTCGGCGGAGGGCGGAAAAGGTTTTTCGTTCGCGTCCAGGCCCGGGAACACAATCGCGTCGCCGTCGGGAATTCGTTTCGCCGTCGCGCGCAGTGCGCTGCCGATTGTTTGTCCATCGACCCAGGGAGCGCTCGAACCAGCCATTAACCACCTCCGAGAGAATGCGATCGGTGTGTGGAATTTGCTTGAGAAGTCTGAGTATTGCCGCGGGAGTCGGCGAGTTGCCGGATCGTGTGTGTGCCCCGGTTTGAGCGGGGCGCGACGCCATCATATACTGAAGCGTCGACTGGTTTCAAAACCGGCGGCGGGTTACGGGGAGCCGGTGCACGAATCGACGGTCTATCGTCGAAGTGCATTGGATGAGGATCTGTTCACGACAATACGGCTAGAAACTGCACATGGCGCGATACTTCAAGTACAAGACACCCGAGGATGTCGTCGCCGATGCGGCTCGATTGGGGCACGAACTTGCGATATCGAATGACCTGGACTCGTTGTTTCGGCCAGTCCAGGTCGGGGCGAAACGGGCGGGGAACAGGCTCGCCGTTCAGCCGATGGAAGGGTGCGACGGTACTCTCGACGGGCTACCCGATGAACTGACGTTCCGCCGCTATGTCCGATTCGGTTCCGGCGGCGCTAAGATCCTCTGGGGAGAGGCGACCGCTGTTTCCGACAATGCACGGATGAATCCGCGTCAGCTCTGGATTCACGAAGGGTCAGCCGCAGCGATTGAAAAGATGCTCGCCGATTGCCGCAAGGCCCATCGCGACACATTCGGCAGCGACAGCGACCTGATTCTCGGACTGCAGCTTACCCATTCCGGCCGGTTCGGGTATCGCAAGCCATTGCTCGCGACGCGCGATCCCATTCTCGATCCGCTGACGATCGATAAATCGGTCAAGAAACCGATCGATTCATCCTATCCGTTGCTTTCGGACGACGATCTGAGGCGCATTGAAGATCAGTACATCGAGGCCGCGAAATGGGCGGCGAAGATCGGAGTGGACTTCGTCGACATTAAACAGTGTCACAAGTACCTCCTTTCGGAATTGCTCGGTGCCAAGAACCGGCCCGGCAATTACGGCGGCAGTCTGGAGAACCGTACGCGGCTCGTCCGCGATGTCATTGGCCGCATCCGTTCCGAATTGCCCGGGATGATCATCGCCACGCGGATGAATGCGTACGATGGCATTCCTTACCGCGGGGAAGGTGAGGATTTCGTCGGGCATCCCTGTCCGCACTCTCTTCCGCTCGAGGTTGCTTTCGGGACCGATCCGATGGATCACACCCGTGAGGTTCTGGACGAACCGATCGAGGTTGCGCGCAAATTGCGTGATTGGGGAGTGAGCCTGATCAACGTATCGGGAGGGAACCCGTACGCGAATCCCCATGTCGTCCGTCCCGCCGAGTTTCCGCCGGTCGATGGATATCACGCGCCCGAACATCCGCTGCTGGGCGTTCTGCGACACTTCCGAATCTCCCGGGCGATTCAGCAAGCGGTCCCCGATGTCCCGGTGATGGGAAGCGGGTACAGCTGGCTGCAGGACTTCGCTGTCCACGCGGCGGCGTCAAACGTCGCGCGAGGCGATGTTGCCATCGCCGGGTTCGGCCGTGCAACTCTCTCGCATCCGGACTTTGCGAGGCATCTGAAGGAGCACGGCGAGTTCAATCGCAAGCTCGTCTGTCGCACCTTTTCTTACTGCACAAATCTGATGAGATCAAAGAATCATCCGCTGGGACAATACCCGACCGGATGTCCTCCGTTCGACAAGGAAACGTACGGCCCGCTCTGGAAGGATGCGGAGTCGAAGCTTCCAAAACCCCAGAAATAGCGGGGTCGAATTGGGGTTGGCCCAGTTTCCGGCCGCTGGCTATACTTCTCGCGCCGCAGGCCTCTCAAGACGATTGGCTGGCGGTTCTCATTGAATTCGAGAACTAACTACGCCCAGCAGGGAGGCCGACGCGTGGATCGAGTACTTATCGCCGGAGTTGAAACTGTTGTCGGCGCAAATCTGGCGGCTTCGCTAGCTGAGGAATGCCAGGTCCTCGGGCTGAGTTTCTCCGGTCCGCTACCGCTCGCCGCATGTGAAACTGTCGCCTGTTCGCCCACAGATGCAGACACCATCAGAAACCGGGCGGCAGCTCTCAAGCCGGAATGGTTTGTCTTCTGCGGTGCCGCTGCGGTATCTCAGTGGGGATTGAATTCAACGAAGGGGCTGGAGAAGAGCCTTCCCGAAGTGACTCGCGTCCTCGCGGCTGCGTCGCGCGATTTGAATAGTCGCTTCGCGATGATTTCCTCGGACGCGGTCTTCACCGGGCCCTGGATGTTTCACGCGGAAGGATGTCCCGGCCTGTGCCCGTCGCCCGAGGCCGCGGCAATTCGCGAAGCGGAGACAGTGGCACTTCGGCAATGCCCTGACGCCCTCGTCGTCCGTACGAACTGCTACGGATGGTCCCCTGCAGCGGCAGGTCCCGGCTGGATCGAAACGATTCTTGCCGACCTCGAGGCCGGGAAGGCCGGGCCGTTCGATTGCGTTCGCCACAGCACGCCGATTCTTGCCACCGAGCTGGCGGCGATTGTGAAGCAAGCCTGCGATGCGAATCTGGCCGGAACGTACCACGTCGCCGGAGCAGAGCGGATCAGCCCCGCGCGTTTCATCGATCAGCTCGCCGACGCATTCGACCTTCCAGCTCCCCGCAGCAAGGCAGCCGCAACTCTTTCGGAACGTCCTGTCGGATTCGGCTGCGGAGAAACGTCGCTGCAGACCCGCAAGATTCGTAGCGCCCTCGGCATTGCGATGCCACTGGTTCAGTCCGGGGTGTTGAGACTTCGTGCCCAGAAGATTAACGGCTATTGCGACATGCTCGCGAGCCCGGGCCGATCGATCCGCGATAAGGTCGCCTGAGCGGCCTGCCGCCGCTTTGTAAATCGACGTATCGTCGCGCCTCGAAACTCATCGGCGCTGTCCGCTTGATCCAGTGTGCGCGCGCTGTGCGAATCGGCACGGCAGGAACAATCGTCAAACTTCGTGTATCGATTGATTCCCTTGCACTCTTTTCGTTGATCAGAACTCCTCGTTCGCGCGGCACTTGTCGATTCTTGTAGCGAAACCTTTCGATTATTCCCCAATCGGGAATACGACTTACGGGGCGAGGCGCGTCACGGGTTCGACCGTGCCCCCCTTTAAAACCGGCGGCGACTGGCAACTGTGGAACGCTGACCAAGAGGGTCGGCCCTTACTGTGAAGGAGTCTTGCGATGCTTGTACTGTCGAGACAACGCGACGAGAGCATCATCATCGGGGATAACATTGTCATCACCGTTGTCGATATCCGGGGGGACAAAGTCCGCCTGGGGATCGAGGCTCCGACCGAGATTCCGGTTCATCGCCAGGAAGTGTACGAAGCGATTCAGCGCGAGAACGCGCAGATGGCCTCTGAACAAAAATCTGCGCAGAAGTCCGAGGGGGTTGAAAAACCGGGACGATCCTCAGAATCGTCGCGGTAGAGCGATTCCTCACCCTCGTCGGCATGTTGAGCGCCCTGCGGTAAGCTGTTTCAGAAGAAAGTGTTACGATCCGTTTTGAACGGAGTCGGCAGCGCTTTCGCATCGGCCGGCTGACTTGCCCCAAAGCCCGCATTCTTCCTGATGAGATTCATTTTCCCAGAATCTCTCAAACGACCTAAAGGTGCCAGCATCGTTCGTCGATAGTAGGACGAGCCGTCTCTGCGCACGGGCGTGTATCGACACGCAGCGAGACAATGGGAGCGGAATGCGGGCCCCTGAACTCAGACAGAGGTCGATTCCGAATGGTGGGCGGGTCCATCACTGAAGGCTGGAGTTAGACGCACCAGCCGGGCCAGCTTGCCGAGGGAGGATGACGACGGATCAACAGTCGGCACAGGGAAGCGGAATACACCATCGAGTTCATCGTGTTCTAGCCCACAGGAAGTCCCCCCAGGACGCTTAGTGGAGAAGAAAGGCGCCTTTTCATGACGAGAATTAATACAAACGTTGCCTCGCTGCGAGGCCTTCGAAGCTTGGGCAAGGCCAATGCCCTGCTCGACACCTCGCTCACCCGGTTGTCAACCGGTTTGAAGATCAACAGCGGTAAGGACAACCCTGCCGGTTTGATCGCGAGCGAAACGTTGCGATCGCAGGTCGCGACAATCGAACAATCGATCAAGAACAGCAACCGCGCTAACAACGTGATTTCGACCGCCGAATCGGCCCTCGGCGAAATCAGCGGACTGCTCAACCAGGTTCGCTCGCTCGTTCAGGAAGGCTTGAACGACGGTGCGTTGTCGCAGCAGGAAATTGAAGCGAACCAGCTTCAGATCGACCAGGCTCTCTCGGCCATCAACCGTATCTCCGCGAACACCACGTTCGCCGGCGACAAGCTGATCGACGGTAGCAAGTCGTACCGCACGCAGCTCACCACCACTGACGCCGCGAAGCTCGATGACTACCAGGTCAACAGCACCGTGTTCGGCAGCAATTCGACAGTCGTTGTTGACGCAACGATTCAGACCGCTGCGACTCGCGGACAGCTCTTCTTCGATTTCGCTTCCGGCGGACTTGCCAGCAAGACGGTTATCGAACTGTCTGGTTCGAAAGGAACGGACGTCGTATTCCTTGGCGCATCGAGCTCGCTCGACAACATCGAAGCGGCGATCGACGCCATTTCCGACAACACCGGCGTTGAAGTCAGCAAGACCGCCGCGGTTGCCGGTGCAAAGACTTTCGCGAGCGCCGGTTCGAACAACGACCTGATCTTCACCGATATTCGCTCGACGAATGGTGATCAGGCCGAAGCGATCACGCAGGTGCTCAAGGTCGAAATCGTCCAGAAGTCGCCCACAGCGACTCTGGCTGTGACCAGCTCATCGACCGCGACCGAACTCAAGCTGTCGATTACGCTCGGAACGGACGGCTCGAACGCCGTCACTTCCACGGCCAGCGACGTGAAAGCGCTGCTCGCTGCGAGCGCAAACAGCAGTGACTTCGTCTCGGTGACCTTCGAGGGAACCGGTGCAGGTCTCGTGGCGGCCAACCAGGCCGTGGCCAACTTCACCTCGGGTGCTGTGGTCGCGTTCCTGACATTCCGCAGTAAGGAATTCGGTTCGGCCCAGTTCGTCGGCTTCAACGTGCTGCAGGGAGCGCTCGACACGCGTGCGACCTCTCCGTCAGGCACGGCGGCATCCCGTAGCCAGGGTTCGGACGTCGTGGCCCGTATTAACGGCCAGGTTGCTCAGGGCAAGGGCCTGAAGGCATCTCTCACGACCTCCAGCCTTGATGCGACGGTGACCTTCGCAGCGGCCTCGAACGTCGCGGACGCCAATGCCAAAGTCACGGTGACCGGCGGTGGATCGCTGTTCCAGATCGGCCAGGAAGTGTCGGCAGCTGGACAGGTGGGACTCGGAATCGAAGCGGTCAATACCGCACGTCTGGGTGGCATCACCGGTAAGCTCTTCGAGCTCGGCTCGGGCGGCGGTAAGAGCCTCCTCGACGTCGGCCCGTCGGTTCCCGGTACGGATCTCGTCGCGATCATTCAGGAATCGATCGACCGAGTTTCGAACCTCCGCGGTCGCCTCGGTGCCTTGCAGAAGAACGTCATCGAGACCAACGTCTCGGTGCTCGGTGTCGCTCTCGAGAACATCGCGGAAGCCCGTAGCCAGATCATCGACACGGACTTTGCTGAAGAGACCGCGAACTTGACGCGAGCTCAGATTCTCAGCCAGTCGGGTCTGTCGGTTTTGGGTATCGCGAACCAGAACCCGTCGAATGTGTTGAGTCTGCTCCGTTAATCGAGCCGGCCTGACAGGGACACTCGCCGGACGATCTCCTGACTTCGGGAGGGGGTTCGTTCGGCGAAACAAGACAGCGAATCGGCGTCACAACCGGGTTTCCGGTCGTGACGCCGATTCCATTTACACCGGCAGCCCCTTTCCAGCCGATATGAAAGGTGGCCCCGGAATTCGGACGGTAGCGCCCGGGGTGCGCCTGGCTGCGGTATCAGGGATGAGACGTCCGCATGGCGGCGGTTTCCGAAACATTACGCACGGCCGTTGGGCACCACCGCGCAGGGCGGCTCGCTGAGGCGGAAACGCTCTATTGCGAGATCGTGCGCGCCGAACCTGCACATGCCGATGCGCTGCATCTGCTCGGTGTTGCGGCCCATCAGCGAGGGGACCATGAACGCGCGGTGGAATTGATCCGTCGCGCGGTCGCAGCGAAGCCCGGATTCGCACCGTTCCACGGCAATCTTGGGGCGGCGTACCGTTCGCTTGGTCGGCTCGATGAGGCGATTGCGAGCTACGAAGTTGCGCTCAAGCTCGAACCGAATGCCGGAGGGATTCACTTCAATCTCGGAAATGTGCTGATGGATCGAGAGGCATTCGACGACGCGTCGTGCGCCTATCGACGTGCCGTTGAGCTCGAACCTCAGTCGGCCGAATTCTGGAACGGTCTCGGCGCGGCATGTTTGAAGCGGGAGCTCTTTGAGGAAGCGGTCCAAGCCCATCGCCAAGCCGTCGAGTTGAGTCCGCGGGATCCCGATTCGCGATTTCGCCTGGGAACAAGTCTGCGGGGTGCCGGCCGGTTCTCGGAAGCGGCGGCGGAGTTTCTCCGAGCAGTTTCACTCAAGCCCGATTACCTCGACGCGCATACGAATCTGGGTGCGGTCTATGATGATTTGGGAGATCTGAACTCGGCGAAACGCGCGTACGATCGTGCCCTCATGATCGATTCTTGTTCGCCGCCGGCACGGTTCAATCGCGCATTGGCCTTGCTGCGTAAAGGCGAATTCCATTGCGGTTGGGCGGAATACGAATGGCGCTGGAAGCACAACGGACGGCCCCGGCAATTCGCGCAACCGGTGTGGGACGGCTGTCGGAAGGATGGGACCGTCCTGGTGTATTCGGAGCAGGGGATCGGCGACGAGATTCTCTTTGCATCCTGTGTTCCCGATGTTCTTGCTCGCGCAGATCGATGCGTCCTCGAATGTGATGGACGGCTGATGCGTCTTTTCGCAAGGTCGTTTCCGGAAGCGGATGTCATCGGAAAAGTCGGGGGAGGAGGAACGCCACCCGTCATTGGCTCAAAGGTTTTCGATTCTCAGATTGCGATTGGCAGTCTGCCGAAACTGTTCCGTTCGTCGATTGCTGCGTTTCCGAAGGGGGCGTACCTGAGGCCTGATGGACGAAAGGTCGAAGAGTGGCGACGACGTTACGTGGCGCTCGATCGAAGGCTGAACGTCGGAATCTCGTGGCGTGGGGGGAAGGATCCCGCTGTTCGTCGAATGCGGTCAACATTGCTGGCACAGTGGAAGCCAGTGTTGGATTTTCGCGAGATCGCTTTTATCAACCTGCAATACGGCGAATGCCGTGACGAAATTCGCGACGTTGAACACGCTGGCGGACGCACCATCCACGATTGGGAAATCGGGAATCCACTCGGCGATCTCGACGAATTCGCTGCGCGCGTGGCTGCCCTGGATCTCGTGATTTCCGTCGACAACTCGACGGTGCATCTGGCCGGTGCCTTGGGCATTCCGGTCTGGGTGCTGCTGCCGGGTGTTTCGGACTGGCGCTGGATGATTGAGGGAGAAGATTCGCTCTGGTACCCGCGCGTCCGTCTGTTTCGGACGGCACGCGCCGAGACGTGGAATGACGTATTCCGGAGAGTCGCGTCGGAACTATCGAGCACACTGCGTGAGAGAATCGGTGTGGGAGGTGCCGAGTGAATCCCACGGCATACGATGACAAACTCGCGACGGCGGTTGAGTTTCATCGTCTTGGACAACTCGACCAGGCGGAGGCGATCTATCGCGAGATCGTGCGGCGAGATCCGCGCGATGCGAACGGGCTGCACCTGCTGGGCGTCTTGCTTTGTCATCGAGGGGAAACGGATTCCGCGATCGATCATATTCTCCGGGCGATTCAGATTGACGATTCGCCTGCGGTATTCCACTTTAATCTTGCCCTTGCGTACCGCGCTCGCGGTGAGCTGCAAAAGGGACTCGAGTGCCTGCAAAAGGTTCTCGCCCGAGAACCCGAAAACTCTGAAGTCTGGCTGCAGCAAGGCGCTATTCAGCAATCGGCCGGGGACTTCGATGCGGCCATCCTGTCTCTGCAACGCGCGCGCGATCTGCGACCAAGCGATGCCAACGTGCACAACAGCTTGGGCAGCGCTCTGCAGTCGGCCGGCCGTGCGGAAGTCGCGGTCGACGCCTATCGCGAAGCAATCCGCCTGCGTTCCGATTTCGGTCCCTTCCATTTTAACCTTGCGAATGCGCTGCGCGAGTGCGATCAGCTCGACGCGGCCTTGATGAGTTACAACGAAGCAATCCGACTCGACCCGGCGGATCGAGAAGCGTTGACCAATCTCGGCGTTGCGTACCGCGAACTCGGTCGATTCAAGGAGTCTCTTCATTGCTGTGATCGATTGATCACGCAGCAACCGGATTTCGCTCCGGCACGTTTCAATCGGGCGCTGGTCCTGCTGCAAAGCGGGAACCTGGGCGCGGGATGGGACGCTTACGAATGGAGGTGGAAGCACGGCAAGCCCATGCGGCAATTCGAAGCACCGCAATGGGAAGGAGGAACGCTCGCCGGTCGTTCGATCTTTGTGCACGCTGAGCAGGGAGTCGGCGACGAGATTATGTTTGCATCCTGCCTGCCGGATCTCGTCGACCTCGCGAGAAACTGCGTCGTCGAGTGCGATCCACGTCTCGTCCCGCTGATGTCGCGATCATTCTCGAGAACGGAGTTTATTCCGAAGACGTCGGGGGATGTCGTTCCGGTCGCGAGTCTCGCCACCGATTTCCATCTTCCGATCGGCAGTCTTCCGCGATTCTTTCGCAGGTCCTTTCGATCGTTTCCAAAGCAGAATCGATACCTGATTGCGGATCCCCGGAAAGTTGACCTCTGGCGGGCGCGTCTGGCCGAACTCGGATCGGGATTAAAGGTCGGCATTTCGTGGCGCGGCGGCAAGGAGCAGGATGTCCGGCGAAAGCGATCGACGGCACTCTCCGACTGGTTGCCGATCTTTCGCATACCGGGGCTTCGCTTCGTCAACTTGCAGTATGGCGCAACCCGTTCCGAGTTGGACGAGGCAGAGCGATCCATCGGCGTCAGACTTCATCACTTTCCCGAGATCGATCCCCTTATGGATCTGGACGCTTTCGCGTCTGAAATCAAGGCGCTCGATCTCGTCATTTCAGTCGACAATTCCACGGTGCACCTCGCGGGCGCCCTGGGAACGCCGGTCTGGACTCTGTTGCCGTTCTCGGCCGACTGGCGGTGGGTCGCCGGTCTCGACAACTCGCTGTGGTACCCCGCGATGCGGCTGTTTCGGCAGGAAACGCCCGGGAAATGGTCGACAGTCTTCCATCACGCAGCACGCAATCTTGAGCAATTCCGGGCCTGACCGGCTGTTGACCAGCGGAATTTCCGGGATGGGGTTCATCAGGAGACCGGAAGTCAGCCGATATATCGAGGATAAGTCGAATTCTCGCCGCTGACCGCGGCTATCGGTCTCTAGGAGTCACGGATGGCTTCGGTTGCCCAGACGCTTCAGACGGCGATTTCGCACCACCGGGCCGGGGAACTCGACAAGGCCGAAAGTCTGTACCGCGACATCGTGCGGATTGACCCGCGGCACGCGGATGCTCTGCACTTGCTGGGATTGGCGGCCCATCAAAGAAAGAAGAGCGAAACGGCGGTCGACCTGATCGCCCGGGCGATTGCGGTCAACGACAACTTCGCTCCGTACCACAGCAACCTTGGCGTTGCCCATCGTGCGCTCGGTGAGTATCCCGAAGCGATCGCGAGTTTCCAGAAAGCGGCGGAACTCGATGAAGGGTATGCCGACCCGCACTTCAACCTCGGCACTCTGTTACTGGAAGAAGGGAGCTTCGAGGACGCGATCTCGCATTTCCGACGCGGCCTGAGGATCAATGCAGGCTATGCTCCGGCCTGGTTCGGGCTGGGAAAAACTCACGAGCTGCGCGGCGATCTGACTGCGGCGATCGAATGCTATCGGACGGCGATCGAGAAACAGCCGTCGTACGTCGAAGCGCAGTGCGCTCTGGCCGTTGCGCTTCATCGCGAACAACGTTTGGACCAGGCGATCGACGCATTCCGAGATGCGCTCAAGGTCAATCCACAATTAGCGCGTCGCGAAGAGAGTCCGATCCGGATGCTGACGCGGCTTGTGAATCTCTCGGACGCGGCGAACTCCTATGAAGAATCGCTGAATCTGCATCGGGAAACACAGCGCGTTCTCAGCCACATGGTGCACGCGATCGAAGACGTCGAGCTGATCACGGACCCCTTTGAGCACTTTTATCTCGATCAGGTCTTTCCGGCGGATTTCTACCCGCGATTGCTCGAATCGCTGCCGGAGAATCGCTTTTACGAAGAGCTTCCACACAAGGATGCAATTCTTCCGAACGGCCATAGCGCCCGACTGCAATTGAAGCTGGAAGAAGCCAACATCCAGAAGCTCCCCGAACCGCTGCGGTCGTTCTGGATGAACTTTGCGACGGTCCTCTCGTCAGAGCGACTCAAGTTCGCAATCTTCGGAAAGTTTGGCCGCGCGATTCATGCCAATCCGCAGGTCGTGCTGCTTCGCGATATTGCGGGTTATCAGATTCTGCCTCATCCCGATATCCCGCAGAAGAAGGTCACGACGCAGTTTTATCTGCCGAAGGACGACAGTAAGACGCACCTGGGAACCTGGCTATACACCCGCGAGAACGACGAATTCCGAAACGCCAAGCAATTCCGGTTCGCGAGAAACTCGGGCTACTCGTTCCTCGTTTCCAAAACGAGCTGGCACGGCGTCGAGAAGACACAGCTGACTGATGGACCGCGCGACTCGCTGATGATCATCTATTATCGCGTTTGATCATTCGCCGAACGATCAGCGAAGAACTCCTCCTGCATACCGGGATCGGCCATGACCGTGAAGATGTCCATCGAGGAGTACGAGAAGCTGCAGCCGGTGGCGTCGGTTCGATTCGGCGAGGTTTCCGTTCGTTACTCGGTACCGAGCCGCATGGCGTTATGGCGCGCCGAGACGTTGCTGACGAAAGAACCCGAGACGATTGAATGGATTGAGTCTTTCGGTCCCTCCGACGTCCTGATCGATGTCGGAGCGAACGTGGGAATGTACTCGATCTGGGCGGCGGCGACGCGCGGCACAAGAGTTTTTGCGTTCGAGCCTGAAGCGCAGAACTTCGCGCTCCTCAACCGCAACATTCAACTCAACGGGCTGGGAGAGAAAGTCATCGCCTGGTGCGCGGCTGTCTCCGACGATCTTCGATTCGACCGGTTGTTCCTCAATTCGACGACAATCGGCGATTCCTGCCATTCGTTCGGCACGCGGGTCGATTTCCGGCTCCAGCCGCGAAACTTTCAATTCGTGCAGGGAAGTTTTTCGGTAACGCTCGATCAGCTCATCGAATCAGGCTCGGTTCCCAAGCCGCACCACATCAAAGTGGACGTCGACGGATTTGAGCACAAGGTGATTGCCGGCGCTAGAAACACACTGGCGGATCCCACGCTGCGTTCCATGCTCATCGAGATCAATACGAATCTGGCTGAGCATCGCGGAATTATCAGTGAGCTTGTCGAACACGGATTCCGCTTTTCCGAGGAGCAGGTGACGAGGACGCGCGTCTCCGACGGCCCGTTTGCGGGAGTCGCGAACTATCTGTTTCGGCGCCCTGTCGCCGCTCCCGTGGCGGCACCACATTTCGGCGGAGCCGGTTTGCTCGCACGGAACGAGATGAGCCGGGATTAACCTGCCCGCAAATGGGTCGGCAAAATCCGCTCATGGGTCGCATCTTGCCTAGCCGATACAACCGGTATCGCCCGAATTGAGCAGCGTCTGCCTCTCCGTAGAGACGTCACGGCAGCAAGCACTCCGTCCGGCCCAAATCATTGCTGGGTCTGGACTAGAGGCTTTGAGCGCGGGTGTCTGTCGCCTCAAC
>JBFWWA010000036.1:0-14386 GCA_050246455.1 Planctomycetaceae bacterium | reverse complement strand
GATCCGGCCGCGGTTCGTGTAGTCTTCGGGGTTCGCGCTGAAGACGAGGCAGAGATCGAGCCGTAGCCGAATCGGGAATCCGCGGATCTGCACATCCCGCTCTTCAAGCACGTTGAACATGCCGACTTGAATTTTCGGACTGAGGTCCGGGAGCTCGTTGATGCAGAAAATTCCGCGATGGCTGCGTGGAATGAGGCCGAAGTGGAGCACGTCCTCGCTCGCGAGATGCCGTCCTTCCGCGTGCTTGATCAGATCGACTTCGCCAATGAGATCCGCGATGGTGACGTCGGGCGTGGCGAGTTTTTCGTTGTAACGGCGGTCTCTGCCGACCCATTCAATCGGCGCGTCGTCTCCTTTCTGCTCGACGAGATCCCGCGCGAACTTCGAGATCGGTTCGAGCGGGTCGTCGTTGACCTCGGAACCGGCGATGATGGGAATTGCATCGTCCAGGAGGTGGACGAGCATGCGGAGCATGCGCGTTTTTCCCTGCCCCCGCAGGCCGAGGAACAGCATGTCGTGCCCGGAAAGGATTGCGTTCTGAATCTGGGGGATGACGGTTTCTTCGTATCCCCGGATCCCGGGAAAGAGTTCTTCCCGGCGAGCGAGCCTGGCGAGGAGGTTGCGGCGCATCTCGCGTTTCACACCGATCGGCCGATAGCCCGATTCTTTGAGTTCGCGCAGTGTTCCGGGTCGATCGGGCATGAGAATCTGTCGCCTCTTCGAGGTGCTTGCGTTTCGAGAACAGTCCGGTCGATTATAGGTGGCCCGGAAAATCGGTCAACGAGTTGGAACGGGGCGGGCGGACGAAGCCCCTTTTCAGGCGATAGTGGCCGCCGTTATGCTGGACACATCAACATTTCCTCTGGATCAGTGCTGCTGGACTTGTACGGGACATCCGAGTGAGCCCTGCCGAATCGAACCCGGAGCAGCGCGCGGCAGACGGATCGGAGGATCGCCGGCCGAATGCCGAGATGCGCGATCAGATGATCGGGGAGTTCCGCGTACTCCGGCAGATCGGGCGTGGCGGGATGGCGGATGTTTTTCTGGCCGACCAGACTTCGCTCAACCGGCAGGTGGCGGTCAAGGTTCTGCGTCCGGAGCTGCTCACGGATGCGACGCACGTCAAACGTTTCGAGCGCGAAGCGCGCGCCGCGGCGGGCCTGCAGCATGCCAATATTGTGCAGGTCTACACCATCGGAGTGCATGCCGGCGTCAACTACATTGCGCAGGAATTCGTTCAGGGCTGGAACCTGAAGGAATACCTGGTGCGCAAGGGGCCGCCCGACGTCACGGTCGCATTGCACTTCATGAAGCAGATTGCAGCGGCGCTGGCGGCGGCCGGCGACGCGGGGATTGTCCACCGCGACATCAAGCCCGAGAACATTCTCATCACCCGCAGGGGGGAGGCGAAGATCACCGACTTCGGCCTCGCGCAGCTCGCGCTCAGCGGCGATAACGACACGCTGACTCAGGTCGGAATTGCGATGGGAACGCCCCGGTACATGAGTCCCGAACAGGTGAGCGGCGAAAAGGTCGACCTGCGCAGCGACATCTATTCGTTCGGCGTGACGTGCTACCACATGCTCACCGGCCGGGCTCCGTTTCAGGGAGAGACCGCTCTCGCGATTGCGATGCAGCATCTCAACCAGACTCCCGAGCCCCTCAACGAGAAACGGCCTGACCTTCCGCCGATTCTCTGCCAGATTGTCCACAAGATGATGGCGCGGCAACCGGACGATCGATTTCCCGACGGACATGCCATCCTCACCGAACTTCGCAAGGTTTCGAAGGCGCTCAAGCAACGGACCGGCGAGATGCCGAAGCTGAGCCTGTCTTCGGAATATGCCATTGAGAAGAAAAAAGACTCGACGGCGGTCGTCTGGGCAAAGAGAGCGTTTCATGCGAAATTCTTTTCGTGGTCAACCGCGCGGCATGCGACGACACTGCTCGTCGCAGCCGCGATCGTGGGCGGCGGCTCGGCGGCGCTCGGCTGGTGGCTGCGCCCTGCAAATCCGCTGCTCAGTCCTCCTCGAAAGTCGGAGACCGCCACACCCCGCTACACGACCGCCGCAGAGCAGTACTTCCGAGCCATGCTTGTCGATACGGAAGAAGCGTGGGAGTCTGTCGTCGCATACTTTCCCGACGACAGCGCAGAGAGCGCGAATTACCGCCGCAAGGCGCAGGAACGCCTCGCGTGGCTGATGCTCGCCAACGACCAGCGAGCCGAAGCTGCAAAACTTTACGACGAGCTTGCTTCTCTCGGAAACGAAGACCGCAGGCTGGCGGCGGTCGGCCGGGCCGGTCAGGCGATCTTGGCCAGCCTCGACGGCGCTTACGAAAATTCGCAGAAAATCATCGTGCATCAGCTTCTCGACGATTCGAGCCTTCTGAGCGGCGACATGGCGCAGCTCGTGCGCGAGACGATCGCGCGGAACCGGGACCACCTCGGCGGAGACGTCGCGCAGGGGCTGGAAGAACGCTTTCAGGCCGAACCGCCCCCTGCCGACGACGGACCGCCCCCTCGCTGATGACGGCGCGCCGAGCGGACGATGCGGCGCTCGGTTGCGAAATGGGGGGATGAACGGCAAGAATCGACGGACCATGACGAATTTCGCCGCACGCCTGCACGATGCCGTTCGCAGCAAGGGAACTCCGGCACTCGTCGGACTCGACCCTCGCTTCGATCAACTTCCCGCGAAGATCCTCGAAGCCGCCCGCAGGCGCGAGCCCGATTGCGCCGCTGCACAAGTCGCATCGGCGTTCGAAGAATTCTGCTGCGGGTTGATCGACGTCGTCGCGCCGCTCGTTCCCGCGGTCAAGCCACAGGCGGCGTTCTTCGAAGAATACGGGCATCACGGAACCCGGGCGCTGGCTCGAGTCATGCGTCATGCCCGCGATGCGGGTGTGATCGTCATCTGCGATGCGAAGCGGGGCGACATCGGCTCCACCGCGGAAGCGTACGCGAGGGCCTATCTCGCGGGGGAAGACCCCGATGCGGCCTCCTGGTGCTCTGACGCACTCACCGTGAATCCGTATCTCGGGGCCGATACGCTCGAACCGTTCGTGAAAGTCGGCGCGGAACGGGGCGCGGGAATTTACGTGCTGGTGCGGACGAGCAACCCCGGCGCGAAGACCTTTCAGGACCGGGTGTGCGACGACCTGCCGATGTACCGGCATGTCGCGCGGACGGTCGAGGAACTGGCGCAGCGAACGACGGATGGGAGTGCTTACGGCTTTGTCGGGGCTGTGGTCGGCGCGACTTATCCGAAGGAACTGGCAGAGCTGCGAGCCGCGATGCCGCACACGCCGTTTCTCGTTCCCGGTTACGGCAGCCAGGGGGGGACTGCGGCGGATGTTTCCGCTGCATTTGACTCGGACGGACTGGGAACCATCGTGAACAGTTCGCGGGGGATCAACTTCGCGTATCTCCGCGAGCCTTATGCATCGCAGTTCGGACCGGAGCGCTGGGAGGACGCGGTGCAGGCGGCAACTCACGAAATGATCGCCGATCTTTCTCTGCACACTCCGGCAGGCCGGCTGCGGGATGTGGAACGATCGAAGACATGAAGTTCCTGTGAGCGACGGAACGTCGAAAAGTTCTTGAATCAATCTGCAACCAGGAGATCCTGAGCCATGAGAACGATTGCAACCGTGGGAGTGTTTTCCCTTCTGCTGTTTACCGGCGTCGTATTCGGCAAAGAGGCGAAGGAGTTGAACGTCGGCGACAAGGCTCCCGAGTTCGCTGCGAAGGATGACCAGGGGAAGGATTGGAAATCGTCGGATCATGTCGGCAAGAAGATTCTTGTCGTCTACTTCTACCCGGCGGACCTGACCGGCGGTTGCACGAAGCAGGCGTGCGGATTCCGTGACGACATGAAGAAACTTCAGGGAGCGGATGTCGAGGTGATCGGCGTCAGCGGCGACTCGGTCGAGAATCATCAGCTGTTCAAGAAAGTGCACGAGCTGAACTTCACGCTGCTCGCCGACGAAGACGGGAAGGTGGCCCAGGCGCTCGGTGTTCCGTTCACGGCCGGCAAGAAGGTTTTCAAGTACAAGCACGAGGGGAAGGAACACGAACTGACGCGCGGTGGCACGTCCGCCAGGTGGACTTACGTCATCGGGAAGGATGGAAAGATCGCGTTGAAGAACACGCAGGTCAAAGCGGCCGAAGACAGCAAAGCGGTTCTCGAAGCGGTTGCAAAATTGAAGTAGGAGCAGGCTTCCCCGAAAACTCACAAAATTTCGATCCGCGCATAAGTTACGATGCGATTGCCACTTCGGCCGAATGTGCGGCCTGGTCGCGGAATCGGGGGGTCGACGTCAAGTGTCGACCTGTCTAACATCGACCGACGTACTCTCGCGGAGAGTTCGTTTTCCCAGTTTCAATTGACGACGAAGGAATGGAGCGAAGACGAATGAAAAACTGGTTCACATCTGTGGCCGCAATTGCGGTCGTCGCCGGTGCAGGCGTCCTGGTGGCCGCTGAGTTGAAGTCGGGACTTCAGGTCGGGTCCGAGCCCCCTGCTTTCGAAGTGAAGGACGCAACCGGACCGGCTGCCGGTACGACTCTCTGCTACCGATGCCGATACGGCGGCAGCCCTGTCGTCACAATCTTCACCCGCAAGATCGACGATAACGTCACCAGCCTGATCAAGAAGGTTGACGAACAGGTGGCGAAGAACGGCGAGAAGAAGATGAAGGCGTTCGTCGTGCTCCTGACGAACGATCCGGACAAGGCCGAGCCGATGCTCAAGCAGGTCGCCGAGAAGAACAAAATCAAGAACGTTCCGCTGACGATCTTTGACGGCCCGAAAGGCCCGTCCGATTACGAACTCTCCGATGACGCCAACCTCACCGTGATGATGTGGGTGAAGAGCGACGTCAAGGTGAACCACGCGTTCGCCGACGGCAAGTTCGACGCCAAGGCGGTCGACGCCGTCGTGAAGGACACCCAGAAGATTCTCAATTGATCCGCTTCGCCACACGATTGTGAACGTCGAGCCCATCAATGGCCGCTGCCATTGATGGGCTTTCTTGTTGAAGCGGGCTGGTGCGGCCCACGTCGTCGAATTTTCGTGACGTTGGTTTGGAACGGAAAATGCCCTCATTTCACGGGACCGGCCGGGAAGTTCGTCATTCCCGGTGGAACTTGAACTGGGTGCGGACGGAAACGACGGTATACAATGAGTTTGCAGGCCGAACGTTGGTTCTTTCCGAACGGCATCGACTGCTGCGAAATGGAGTTCCGGAACCGGCGTTGTCGCCAGCGGGGATAAGCTGATGATGCAACAAGCAGCGAAGAGCCCTCCGATCGGACCAGGCATCGGTTCGAATGCACCCGATCTAGTCCGCCGCGCCCGCAGGTTCCGATTCGTGGCGGCGGCGCTCTGTCTTGCTTCTGCATCCCCTCTGTTCGCACAGAAGGAATTCCCGCGCGCGCTCCCTCCCCGGCCCGGCATTCCGAATCCCCTGTTTCCGGAAATGGGAAATAACCGGGCGGAAGATCAGCACGGTCCTTCGCTGTTTGTGGTCGATCGTCAGACGACCCGCTCGCTCGAATCGTCCCGCGAATTCATCGAGCAGAAGGAATACGCGCGGGCGATCCCGCTGCTGCAGCGAATCCTCGACAATTCCGAAGACTTCGGCGTCGTCGAGGATCGCGGGGTCCGTGAAGTCTTCCGCAGTGCGAAACAGGACGCGCTTGATCTTCTTGGTTCCATGCCGAAGGGGGGGCTCGACGTCTACGAACGGGAGTACGGCGCGCTCGCACGACAACTCCTGGAGCAGGGGGCGACAGGGGACGAGCTGGCAACGCTCAAGGAAGTGTCTCGGCGATTCCTGCATACAGCAGCCGGCGGCGAAGCCACCTATCGTCTGGTGGCGTCGAGTCTGGATCGGGGAGAGCCGCTGACGGCTGTGCTTTACATCGAGGCATTGCGCGAGACGGCATTCGCGCGCCAGCTGGAACCGATGCTTTCGCTCAAGGAAGCGATCGCATGGTACCGGTCGGGGAATCCCAAAGCGGCGGTGCGTCCGCTGCTCGAACTCCAGCGATCGCGTCCGGAGTCGAAACTCGAATTCGGCGGCCGCGAAGTGGAGTTGTTCAAGAACGCGCAGGAAGCGGCCGCGTGGCTGGCCACCCACCTCGGAGACCTTCCAAGGAGTTCCGAGAACCCGCCCGAAAACTGGACGATGGCCCTCGGCGGACCGACGCGCGATCCGGGACCGGGTTCGGTTCCGTTCGGCGAACCGCAATGGACGCTCAAAACGCTCGACGGCACGATCAACATCGAACCGAAGCAGCGGATCGATCTCGCGGAACACGCTCGCCAGTATCGCAAAGGGTTGCGGGACTCGAACGTCCTCACCATTCCCGCAGCCCAGCCGATCATTTCCGGTGACGTGATCGTATACCGGACGCTGCGGAACATTCGAGCCGCGAAATTGAGCACCGGCGAGCTTCTGTGGGAGTCCGCGGTTACCGACCCGCACTACGCGAAGGTGGTCGAACAGGGAGGATCGGTTCCGATCAGCCTGAGTTCGTCCGAACAGATTCCGCTCAACCTGATGCTGCGCGAGCGTTCGTGGCGCGACGTCACGTGGAATGGACTCTCGAGCGACGGCAAGAATGTGTTCGCACTGGAAGACCTCGGTTTCTGGTGGCTCAACGATCTGAGCATGCGCGCGGAAGATCCGAATCCACTTTCGGCCCGTTTTCAGAACCGGCTGACGGCGTATGACGTCGCGACCGGCAAGCTGCAATGGGAGATCGGCGGACCGCGCGGCGAGCGCTCGCGGGAATTCGCCGGAACGTTTTTCCTCGGAGCTCCGCTCCCCGTGGGATCGAACCTGTACTGCCTCGGGGAGATCGACGGCGAGATCCGGCTCATCGTGCTCGATTCGCGCACCGGCAAAAGCGTCTGGGTGCAGCGGCTGATGTTTCCGGACGCGCGACTTCAGAACTATCCGTATCGTCGCATCGCCGGAACGGCTCCCTCGCTCTCGAACGGGATTCTCGTCTGCCCGACAACAGCAGGAGCGGTTTTTGGAATCGATCTGGATGGCCGCAAACTGCTCTGGGTCTTCCGATATCCGACCGAGATCGTCGATGAATCCATCTCCATGCGGTTGAAGGATGTCGACGAGCCGTTTCTGTCGGAGATGGACGAGCAGGCGCGCTGGCTCGACGGCTCGGCCATGATCAGCGACGGGCATGTTCTGGTGACCCCGCGCGATTCCAACGTGCTGTATTGCCTCAACATGACCGACGGTTCGCTGGTATGGAAACGACCACGGAATGAATCGCTGTACGTCGCGGACGTCTACAAAGGGCGCGCGATTCTGGTCGGCCGCTCGCAGGTTGAAGCGGTCTCACTCGCCGACAAGTCTCTTGCCTGGCGAAAACCGGTGCACATTCCACGGCCGAACGGGCGCGGAATCCGCCACGGCAACATGTACGTCGTTCCGCTCGAAACGGGAGAGATTGCATCGATCGATCTGGAATCGGGAACGCTGCACGCCCGGACGAAGATACCCGGGGGTTCGGTCGGAAATCTGATCTCGGTCCGCGAGACGATCGTCTCGCAGACCGAAGAGTTGCTCGTCGGATTCCAGTCGCTGGAGGCTTCGAGCGCGCAGATTACGCGGAAGCTGGAATTGAACCCCGACGATGCCGAAGCCCTTTCGCGGCGGGGAGAAATCCGGCTGCATCTGGGCCAGCTCGATCAGGCTTTGGACGACCTGCGCCGCTCGGTGAAGATCGATCCGGAGTCGCGCGGGCGATTCGTGCTCGCTGCGCAACTGCTGCAGAATCTGAAGAACGATTTCGCCAGGCACCGCACGAGCGCCGCGGAGCTCGAAAGTCTGATCCGAAGTGCGCAACAGCGCCTCGAATTCCACTCGGTCATGGCGAGCGGACTTGCAGAAACCGGCGATCCGCTGGCGGCGTGGAACGAATATCTGAAGTTGAGCGGAATGTCCGACGAGCTGCAGGTGAGAGTCGCCGTCGATGACGACGCAACCGCGCGGGGAGATCGCTGGATAACATCGCGCGTGGCGGCCCTGTATGAGAAGTCGGATGAAAAAGGGCGCGAATCCTTGAATCGCGTCTCTGAGGAGCATCTGGATCAGCTGCTGAAAGGGGCCGATCCCGCAGCGCTCAAACGCTTCGCGGCGATTTTCGAATCGGTGCCCGCCGGTATTCGCGCGCGGCGCGAACTGGTCGAACGGCTCGACACCCGTTTGAACGGGGTTGCCGTCGAGTTCGAGCTCGACCATCTGAGGAAAGCCGCGGATCCCAGGACCGCCGGCTGGGCGACAGCCCGCCTCGCTCAGTTGTTCGTGAACAACGGGTATCCGGAAGAAGCGGCGCCGCTCCTGGATGAAATCGCGGAGATGGGAAACAGCGAGCCGCTGCTCGACGGAAAAACGGCAGGCGATGTTGTGGCCGAGTTGAAGAAGCATCCAGACGCGGCGAAGGGATCGCTGAGGCTCGAGCGATGGCCGGCGCGGCATCTTGTGGTCAAACGGACGAAAGAGCGGCAGACTGCTCCGAACACGCAATCGATTCCGCTGCGCGTGGGACGCGGACCATATTTCGAGAACTGGTCGTTCGAGTTGCAGCGGGTGATGTCGGGCGAGTTCCTGATGGTCGGGCGCGACGGCGACGGTGTTGCGCGCTGGAAGTATCAGATCGACCCGGAGTTGATCGGCACCGATACATCCGGCGGGTATCTGCAGTTCGGACGGACGCACGGGCATCTGATCGTCGTCCTGCTGCGCGGCCGGCTGTTCGCGCTTGACGCCGTCAGCAGCGAGGGGCCGAAGCTTCTGTGGAGCAAGAAGCTGTATGAAGACATGCCGATCGATCCGACTCGACGGCCACGTCTGGATGCGACGCTATCGGGTCCGCTGACCGATCGTTATGTCTGCTATCGAATCGGATCGGTTTTGTACGCAGCCGACGCGCTCACGGGGGACGTGCTCTGGGAACGTCGGAATACGTCGCCCCGTTCGCAGTATGTGGGGGACAATGAACTGATCGTGACGCGCCCCTTGCGCGGAATGGAAGAAGAAGCGCTCGTGATGCGCGCGACCGACGGGGGCGTCGTTTCGAACAAGCCTCTTCCGATCGCGGGAACGGCGCTGCAGGTCAGCTCGGGAAGAAACTCCCTGATCTGGACCAACCTGCCACTGCAGAGCGTGCTATCACTCGCGGACTCGTTTTCGGGGCGCGTGGCGTGGCAGCGCGAGTTCGGCCCGCGGGCGTTGTTCGCCGGAGTGGGTGAAGATGAAATTGCGGTCCTCGAACCGGGCGAAAACAACACCGCGAAGTTGACGATTCTTTCGATCGCGGAAGGGCGCCCCCGCGTGGAGGCGACAATCAGCGAGATCGAGAAGCCGCAGAGCATCAACGGATTCTTTGTGTGCCGATCTCAGGAGGTGTACGCGCTCTTCGCCTACACCCCGATACGTGCCGAAGCCAGCCGGCGCCTGATTGCGCAGTCGACGACGCCCAACGACCGCCGTGCCAACAACAAGGCGTTCGGATTCGACCGCGCCACCGGCAAACAGATCTGGGCCGTCTCCATCTCCGATTCGTTCATCGATCCGTCGCAGCTACCCGGGCTGCCGGTCGCGTTTCTGAAATCGTCGATGCACACATCCGATCGGACATCACCCCGCATCATGTCGTCGAATCTGTCGGTCCTCGATCTGCGGAACGGACAATTGATCTACGATTACACCGACAAGAAGCGGACCGATCCGGTGAAGATCTCAATCGACCGATCGACATGGACGATTTCGCTCGAATCGCCCGCCGCGGAATTCGAGATTACGCTCACGGATGTGCCGCTGACCGACCCTCCGCCGGCCCGGGCGACGGGAAAGCGCGAACCGGTTCGAGCCATGATACCGACGGAGCCGCTGCTTCCGGTTCCTGCCGCGGAACCGCCGGGTGCGGCGAAATGAGTTCGACCGCCTGACATTGCATTTGCTCGCTGCTATCATCGCTCTTGGATTCGCCGGCATGGCGATGTTCGAAGCATCCGCAGGGAGCGGCGGCGAATGGGAATCGTGATCGGCATGGATGAGGCCGGCTACGGGCCGAATCTCGGCCCGCTGGTTGTGACGGCGACCGTGTGGGAGGTTCAGGGTTCGCCGCGCCAGGTCGATTTCTGGAAATCATTCGCCGACTGCGTCACTTCCACTCCCGTGCGCCGGGATGCGCGGCTGCACGTCGCCGATTCCAAACAGGTGTATAAATCGGGTGCGGGGCTTGATGCGCTGGAACTGGGTGTCTGCGCCGCTCTCCGCCTGATGAGTTTCACTCCGGCTTCGTTCAGCGACCTCTGCGTGCAGTTATGTCGAGATTCTGCGCTCGACGTCGAGCCGTGGTTCGCCGAAGCGGATCTCCCGCTGCCGAACTCGTCCGCGACCGAGAGCGCAGATTCGGAAACGGCGATGCTGCGCTGGCTGGAATGCTCTGAGGCTTGCGGCATTCGTCTCAAAGCGGTCCGCTGCGACGTCGTCCTCACGCGCCGCTTCAATGAATTGATGCGGGAGTGCGGCAGCAAGGGAGTCGCGCTGTCCCGAATCAGCATGAAGCTGCTCCGCGACGTCTGGGATCCCGCGCAGGAAGAACCGACGGTTGTTTTTGCCGACAAGCATGGAGGGCGCAACCGGTACGATGATCTGCTGGCGGAAGTGACCGACGGCGCGATGATCTTCCGGCTGGCCGAAGGGATGGAAGTCAGCCGATACCGCGTCGGCGCGACGGAAATCCGGTTTCAGGCGCGCGCGGAGGAGCATCTTCCGGTCGCGCTTGCATCGATGTTCTCGAAATACGTGCGCGAACTTTCGATGATGCTCTTCAATGACTACTGGCGACGGCATATACCGGATCTGAAGCCGACGCAGGGTTATCCGGTCGATGCGCGCCGCTTTCGGAATGACATCGCGGAAGTCCAGGCGCAGATCGGTGTGAGCGATGAGGTTCTCTGGCGCGAGCGATGAACGTCATGCGGAAGTAGCCGGCAGGCGTTCCAGCTGCGAGCTGATTTCGTCGACGATCCGCTCCAGGCTTCCCGCCGCGAGCAAGCTCACTTCGACCTGATAGAGTGGCTTGTCGTAATCTTCCCGCCGCGGAAGATAGCTCGGGCGGGATCCATTCGAGAGCACGGCGAAGATGAAGAGCGTCTGAGGAAAACGCCGCTGCAGCTCGCCCTGCAAGTAGAAGTACGGCTCCCCTTCAAGCTCGATCCAGATCGCGTCGCCGATTTTCAGCAGCTTCACGCGATAGGGATACCGGCCCGGTGGAAGGGGACGAATCCGTTCGATCAGCCGTCTCTGCCGCTCGACCATCGCACGAAGCCGTCCCGCTTCAACTTCCGCACCACGGTCGCGCGCACTCTGCTCCGCCGATTCGCGAACCCGCAATTCCTTTTCCGCATCCTGCAGCGACGGAAGGTTCTGATGGTAGTCGAGCGGGATGCTCCAGCTGCGACGCAGGAACGCGCGAGAGGCCAGATGCCGTTCGATCGACAATGGCCGAAACTCCCAGGCTCCAATTGTTGCGCCGGAAATGACCGGCCCCGCGTAGTGCTGTTCGTGGCAAGGAGCGGGCATCGACTCCAGAGCGCTCAGTGCTGCGTAGGCGACCTGCCGGCCGTTCCGATCGGCGACTTCGACATCTCCGACGAAGCCATGACGCGGCCCGACGTCGCCGCACGGAGCCAGCACAAACAGGCAAGGTGCGCCAACGGCGTTCTCGACGGTTTCACGCAGCGCGCCGATGTAATCGGGGCTGATGAGCGCGTTGTCCCACGCGAGCGTCGTGGGATGACAGGGATAGTTGACGATCACTCCGACAGGCTCGTTCGTTTCCGCATTCGTCATGCGGACGACATGCAGCGGATACCCGGGGCCATCGGCGTTCTCCGCATCCGGGTTGAAGCCGCAGACGTGGAGTCCGTTCTCGACGTCGCGGTAGTCACGGTTCCGCGCCATGTCCGAGAATGTCGTCGCGTAGGTCATGACGACCTGCCGGCGGGAATTGAGCGCTTCCTTCGCGGCTTCTGCGACCCGGTGCGGCAGTTCGTCGAGATACGGACCAATCAGCTCTCCGCCGGGAAGATCGGCCCGAGATCTTACGATCAACCCACCCGAATGGGTGTGCGAGAATATCACGGTCAACTGGTCGGATTCGATCGCCAAGAGCCCTGCGACATCCTCGTGGAAGCGGTCCATGTCTTCCGGACGAAGAAGGCAATGATCGAGCGCAACGAGATAATGTCGCTCGGCATCGCTCGCCGTGAGGGGTTCCAGGATAAGCACCGTCGCGAAGAGGGGTCGATGCACGCCCGCGGCGCGATCATGCTTCGCCGCACCCCACATGCGGTGATAGATGCCGACGGGTGGAGTGATCTCCGTGCGCGCGAGTCCTGCCAGGCAGCGTGAAGTCGGGGTGGGGACGGACGTCGTACTCATCCGGCAAGGCTCCGCGCTGTTAATGATTCTCGAAGCGAGCCGCCATCGGCATGCGCCGCCCTGAGCCGAACGCGCGTTGTGTGAGCTTGATGCCGGGAGGCATCTGCCGTCGTTTGAACTCGTTGCGGTCGACGCGGGTCGCGACCCAGCGCACGGTCTCCGGCGGATACGTCCTGCTCAGCGTGGCGACTGAGGCTTCATCCTCGATCAGTCCTTCGAGAATATTGTCGAGGAGTTCGTACGGCGGGAGCACATCCTGGTCGAACTGGTTGGGCGCCAATTCCGCGCTCGGCGCCTTGTTGATTGTGGACTCGGGAATGACGGCGCGCTTTTCGACAACCTGGTTGATGTGCCGGGCAAGTCCGTAGACGTCCCGTTTGAGAACGTCGCACAGGACGGCGAACCCCCCCGCCATGTCGCCGTACAAAGTGCAATACCCGACCGCGAGCTCGCTCTTGTTTCCCGTCGCAAGCGCGATCCAGCCGTGCCGATTGCTGCGGACCATGACGCAGGCTCCGCGAATCCGCGCCTGCAGGTTCTGGTCCGGCAGCCCTCCGGGCTGACTCGTCAGGTCAGCTCCGATGACCGGAAGACTTTCGTACGCCCGGTGCGCGGCATCGATCGGAATGATTTCATGGTCGATCCCCAGATTCTCGGCGAGGGCTCGCGCGTCGTCGACGCTATGCCGACTGCTGTACCGGCTCGGCATCAACAGCCCATGAACGTTCTGTTTGCCGACGGCGCTTGCGGCGATGCAGGCCGTCACCGCGCTGTCGATGCCGCCGGAGAGACCGAGCACACACTCTTGGAACCCGGTCTTGTGCATGTAATCGCGCAGACCGAGTGTGAGGGCGTCGAACAAGTACGCTTCGCGCGACGGCTGCTCGAACGGAATTGCCGGAACGGGGGCGTCGATGTCGATGACGCGCAGTTCCGGCTTGAAACCGGGAAGCTGGTGCAGGAGTTCCCCGCGGGGGCCGACGACGATGCTGTGCCCGTCGAAAACCAGATCGTCGTTCCCTCCGACCTGATTGACGAACAGGAACGGAAGCGCGTGCCGTTTCGCATGTCTTGTGATGAGCTGAAAACGCCTTTCCGGCTTCTCGAGCTCAAACGGGCTGGCTGACAGGTTGATCAGGATTTCCGCTCCGCCGGCAGCCAGTTCCGCGACGGGGTCTGTCTGCGAGAGTGGGGCTTCGTGGTAGAAGGTCTGCTTCTCTCCCCACCAGGCATCCTCGCAGACGTGAACGCCGAGCTTCCGCCCTCGAAACTCGATCGGAGCGACTCTGGCAGCGGGACGGAAATAACGCCGCTCGTCGAAGACGTCGTAGTTCGGCAGCAACGACTTGTGAATCGTCGCCTGAACAGTCCCCCCGTCGAGAAGACTCGCGGCGTTCGCGACGCGACCTGCCGAAAGGCCGCGATGCGTGGGATGTCCGACAATGACGGCAGGGCCCCCCGCGAGCGACTTCGCGAGTTCATCGAGCGCCCGATCGGCGGCCGCGACGAACCCTTCCCGGAGCAGCAGGTCCTTCGGCGGATATCCGCTCAACACCAGCTCGGAGGCGACGACGAGCTCGGCCCCGAGCCGGGCGGCTTCGCGCGTCGCGAACCTCACCAGCTCGGAATTCCCGGGGAAGTCACCGATGGTCGGGTTTAGCTGGGCGAGCGCGATCTTCAAGCCGGTTTCTCCAGAGTCCAACGGCCGTGGGGGAGCGAAAACAGCGTGGTTTCCGTGCCGGCCGGAACCCTCAGTATCACCGGTGGGGCATCCGACGGCAATGTCCGTCGAATCGGTCTTTCCACCAAACGGACTCCGAGAGACAATACCGCCCCTCCGCGGAGGAGACCCCGCTCGGAGTCAAACTGAGCGGTTGCGACGGCTGGTTTTGCGGAT
>JBFWWA010000035.1:0-14706 GCA_050246455.1 Planctomycetaceae bacterium | reverse complement strand
ACTACCGGGCCGAGAAGAAAGCGCTCGATCTCGGCGCCGGTGCGACGCGTCGCGAGTGGCCCGACCACACGACCTGCACGACAGACATCCGCGGCGACGTCGGCGCCGACTACGTCATGGACACGCGCGCGCTCAACTTTCCGGACGGGCATTTCGATCTCGTCGCCTCCTCCCATCATCTGGAGCACATTCCTCGCTGGGAACAGGAGGAAGCATGGCGCGAGATCTACCGCGTCACCAAGCCGGGGGGCGCAATCGAGCACATCGTCCCGAACTGCGCCTGGGCCGCCGCGAAAATTCTCGACGGCGAGACCGACCTGCATGTGATGAACGTCCTCTACGGCGCGCAGGAAGCACACGGATACGCGCGCGAATTCAACCTGCACTACTTCGGCTACACGCCGGAAATCGCGAAGTCGCTGGCGGAGTCGGCCGGCTTTGAGGAGGTCACTCTCGAAACGTACAAGGACCGCGCGGAGCTCGGCTACAACCTCATCATCCGCGCCCGCAAACCCGCAACTGCCGCCTGAAACTGTCTTCCCATGATCTACGAAATCGAAGACATCTCGACCGACAAAGCCAGCGGGCACACGTACGTCCTCGTGCGCTTCTGGACGGACGAAGCCGCGCGCACGCGCGGGGATGCCCCGATTCTCGTCAATGATTTCCTGATGCAGTTGCGACCGACCGGCGAACGCGTCGTGACCGACGAACAGGGACGCTGGAAGCGGAAGGATGGCTCGTACATCGACTGGAACTCCCCGCAGGCACCGGAGTTCATCGACAAGGCCGATCTGGAAACCGAACCATTCGAGCGCGACATCCTGCAGGAAATGGCAGCCGGCATTGAACGGTACATCGTTCGGGCCGAAGCGGAACAGTTTCGCGGGGACCACACGCATCGCGACGGCTCACCGCCGATGGAAGTCGCGGGCCAGGTTGTTCCCCAGGGACGATTCGATCTCGAACTCGATGCCTCGCACGATCCGCACGGAGTGCTCGCGCATCCCCGGGTGACCGATCTCAAGGAACAGATCGCCATCCGCAAATTGCAATCGCTGACTTCGGGCGCTCCCGACGGGGAGACCCAGCCGTGACGACGCTCAACCTGCAGGTGGCGCATAGCGCCGACGACGCCTTTGAGGATGACCAGGGTGATACCAGCATCACCGGCACGGCGCACATCTGCGACCAGAACGACGAGTACTTCGGGCATCGCTGGCGGAACGTCACCATTCCCCAGGGATCAACAATCCATTCCGCGTCGCTTCAGGTCTACATCACGTCCGGTTCCACCGACGAGCCGGACGTTTACACGCTCGCGGAAGCGGCCGATAACGCCGCGGCTTTCTCGGCCGGTTCCGGCAATGAAGATCTCTCGACCCGCACACTCGTCTCGACCTCGCTCGCCGTCGAGGTGGCGCAGTCCGATCTCGGCTCGAGCGGCGGCTTCGCCACGATGACGCCGACCAATCCGCCGAACAATTACGGCGCGCTCGTTTCCGTCATTGTGAACCGGCCCGGATGGGCGAGCGGGAATTCGCTGGTCTTCATCACGCGGGGGAACCCCGGCGTATCGCTCACGCGCGACTTCGGGCTCGACATGTACGACCTGAACTCGGCGCGCGGAGCGAAGCTCGACATCGATTTCACCGCCGGCGGTTCGACCATTCACAGCCGCACCACGGCGGGAGAAGCCGGCCTTGCCACACTGGTCGCAGCCCTCCGGCTCACGACTCATGCACGCCTCGTGTCGGATACGTCGTTCGGCTGCGCGACGGTCTCGCTTCTGCAGCGCATCTTCGCACGCCTCGCGGCGGAACAGCTGCGCATCGCGGATGAGGCGGTCCGGCAATCGGACGCGAATCGATTTCGCACGGAATCGATCGGAACGACCGACGCGGTCCGCACGCGCGCAACACTGCTGCGCGCCGTCGCCGACGAGCTCGGCGTCGAGGGGGACGCGGCAGCGTCCTCCCTGCTGATTCGTCGGCTTGTAGCGGACATTGCGGCGGCAACCGACGGCTCTCTGCAATCGGTGGAATGGGAGCGGCGCGCTGTCGAGCTCCTGAGCGGCGCCGATGGCGTCGAGCGCGCGGTCGATGTGCTGCGCGCGCTCTTCGCAACGATCAGCGCGGGGGACGACAGCAATCTGCGGCGCATCCGCGACAGCATCTGGCCCGGAGACACGTCGGTCGATTCGCTCGGTCCGGAAACCATCCGCGCGTCGTCCGCGGGCCCGGGTGAAACCGACGCGGCCGGAACGGGGCCGGGCAGCGCGCGTCCGCAATCGACAGGTCCCGGCGACGTCACGATCCAGGGAAAACTTCTGCGCGATTGACCCGAATGTCGAGGAGACAATTGATGACATCAACAACGACAGAGGAAATCTGCCACCCCGATCCCGAGACGATTGCCGCGCTCGCCGCGGCCATTCATCGCGAGAATCTTCAAGACGATTCCAGCGATTCCCGTATTGTGCCGCGCATCGACCGGCGCGGCGGTCCGAAGGTCCTGCTCCTGGCAATCGTCCTTCAGGCGGTCTCCACGGTGGAGGACTGGAGCCATCGTTTCCGGTCGTGCAATCCGGCCGCCCGCGGATCCCGGGAGTATCGCCGAAACGTTCGGACCGCGTATCGATACCTGATCAGCAACTCCACCGATTCCGTGAACTGCTTTCTGAGTGTCTGCGAATTGACCGGAGCCAACCCGGACGCAATTCGCACTCGTGCGTTTCGCGACCTCACTCCGGAAGCGTTGACTGCGCTCTTCGGCATTCCGTTCCGGAAGGGAAATGGCAATGACCATTCGTGACCGCATCCGGGAGCTTCGAAGAGTTCGTGCCGATTCGCTCCGCGCGAATCCGCGCAACTGGCGAACGCATCCCAAAGTGCAGCAGGACGCGCTCAAGGGGGTTCTGGCAGAGGTCGGCTATGCCGGTGCGCTTCTGGCGCGCGAACTCGAAGACGGGTCGCTCGAACTCATTGACGGGCATCTGCGGGCGGAGACGACGCCGGACCAGATGGTTCCCGTTCTCGTGCTCGACGTCGATGAATTCGAAGCGGCGAAGATTCTCGCCACGCATGACCCCCTTGCGGCTCTTGCCGAAGCGGACAGCGAAAAACTGGCCGAGCTGCTGCGCGAAGTCGAGACCGGCAGCCCCGCGATCGAAGCAATGCTCGCGGACCTGGCGCGCGATCACAAGCTGTTCGGAAGCGCGGAAAGCGCGCCCGCCGAAGATGAAACCGGAAAACTGCGCGAACGGTTCCAGATCCTCATCGAATGCGAAGACGAGAACGATCAGGTCGCACTCCTCGAGCGTTTGAGCAGTGAAGGGCACAATTGCCGCGCACTGATTGCCTGACCCGCGACGGAGTTTCACGAACCAATCATGCCATCGATCGCCTGTTCCCGTTCCATCGACGTGATGCGCACCCCGCGCGTCCTGCAGCTCGAAGGGCTGTTCGATATTCCGCCGGCGAAGACCAGCCGGCAGGAATGGTCCGCCGAGATCCCGATCGAGCAATTCCCCTGGGACGTCGGCCTCATCGTCGGACCCTCCGGTTGCGGAAAATCGACCATCGCGCGCGAACTGTTCGGCAGCGGTGTGATCGACAGTTTTGATTGGCCGCGCGATCGCAGCCTGCTCGATGCGTTTCCGGAAGGACTCGGAATTCGCGAGATCACATCGCTTTTGTCGAGCGTCGGGTTTTCGAGTCCGCCGTCGTGGCTGAGGCCGTTTCACGCGCTTTCCACCGGAGAGCAGTTCCGCTGCACGCTGGCACGGGCTCTCACACTCCCGATCGAAACCGTCGTTGTCGATGAATTCACTTCGGTCGTCGACAGAACGGTGGCGCGCATCGGCAGCGTGGCGGTCGCCAGAACGGTCCGGCGGAGGCGGGCGCTGGAAACAGAGAACACCGCCGCGCCGCGAACCGGGCATCGGGCGGCAACGGCCGCAAGCCGATTCGTCGCCGTCAGCTGTCACTATGACATCATCGACTGGCTCGATCCCGACTGGGTCTATGAACCGGCCGCGGATGCGTTCCACTGGAGGCGGGAAAGGCGACGCCCGCAAGTGCCGGTTCGCATTGAACGCGTCTCTTCCCAGGCTTGGAAGCTATTTCGTCGACATCACTATTTAAGCGGCGCGCTGCATCCCTGCGCGCGATGTTTTGTTGCGTCAGTCGGCGGAGCGCCGGCGGCATTCACCGCCGTCATTCATTTTCCGCATCCGCAAAGCTCCGGCTGGCGCGAACATCGCACGGTCTGCCTTCCCGATTTTCAGGGAGTCGGAATTGGAAACGCTCTCAGCGAAATGGTTGCGTCGATCTTCAAGGCAACCGGCAAGCCGTACCGGAGCACGACGTCGCATCCCGGCATGATCTGGCATCGGGCCCGTTCGCCCCGCTGGAAGATGATTCGTCCCATGTCCCGCAGCGGGAGCGGAAACCGGGGGCTATACCGGGGAATCGACTATTCCCCGCCGGTTCGGTTGACCGCCAGTTTTGAATATGTCGGGCCCGCCAACCCTGATGCGGCGCGCGGGTTTGGCGTCGGATCCCGTTAGCCCCCCGAATGATGCGCAGCCGGCCCATTCCCGGAGTATCGGGAACGGGGGGAATTGTTCGGTTGAAACCGACGCTCCGAACCGGGAGTATTCTCTGTGCCCTCTCCCGCTCGACTTCCCCGCAAAACCCCCTGCGAACTCCCTCCGCGCCGGCAATCAGTGTATTCCCCGACGATGGCCGAATATGGGCATAATCAGTGACGTTCCGCATTGTCCGATTTCGCAACGACTGATCTACTGGAACCTGGCGAACTGACGGCGTTCGGATGCGCTCTCGCCAAGACCAATTGCCTCATATGCGAATCGTCTCGATTCCAATTTCATAAGCTGAAGGCGATGAAGGTCAGAACCAAGGCAGAATTTTTTCAGGCCCTGGCGAAGAGCAAGCTGCTGAGTGCTTCGGAAAGAGTGAAGGCGCGTGAAGCGACGCGTGGAATCTCCGAGCCCGATGCGGTCGCGCGGCTCCTCGTCGAGTCCGGAAGGCTGACGCGCTGGCAGGGAGGGCAGCTCCTTTCCGGCCGGACGAAGCTCTACCTCGGGAAGTACAAGCTTCTCAAAATCTGCGGCCGCGGCGGCATGGGAGTGGTCTTCAAGGCCGAGCAGCCCTCCGTTAATCGTCCCGTGGCGATCAAGGTCCTGCATAAAGCGCTCCTGAGCAAGCCCCGCGCTGTGGCGAGATTCCAGCGCGAAATGAAACTGGCCGGCCTGCTCAATCATCCGAACATCGTCACGGCGTACGATGCCGACAAGCTCAACGACAGCTACTTCCTCGTGATGGAATACGTCGCGGGAAAGAGCTTGAAGTACTACAGCCAGAAGCATGGACGGCTGCCGATTGCCTGGTCGGTGGAATGCGTCCGGCAGGCGGCCATCGGGCTGGTGCACGTCCACGAAGTCGGACTGGTGCATCGCGACGTCAAGCCTTCCAACATTCTTGTCGTCAACGATTCATTCACGAAATCTCCGCGGATCAAGATTCTGGACGTCGGTCTGTCGCGCTTCGTGAGCGAAGGGGAGCACGTCGATGCCGAGCTGACGAACGCGGGACAGATTCTGGGCACGATGGATTACATGGCGCCTGAGCAAGTGAAGGACGCCCGTTCCGCCGACATTCGCGCCGACATTTTCGGTCTCGGCGCAACGCTGTACCAGCTTCTGACCGGTTCGGCGCCGCTGGTCGGAAAGTCGCTGATGCAGACGTACCTGGCGCGGATGGGGCAGGACGTTCCCGCGGTGAGCAAGGTTCGTCCCGAAGTTCCCGCTGCTCTCGACGGCATTCTGGCCAAAATGCTGCATCGCGATCCCCAGAAGCGGTTCCAGGTTCCGTCCGAGGTCGTCGACGCGCTCGATGCGTATATCGCCGGCGATCCGAACCTCGAAGCGACTCTCGCGGCGGAATCGATTGCGGTGCCGAAGCGGATCCATATCGACTCGTCGGTCGATCTCGAAGCGGAGAGTTCGACCCATTCCATCGGCGGCGACAGCGACTCGAGCTACCTCGAGTTTCTCGAGCAGATGTCGATGGATCAGACGCTCGATGAAGCTGCGGAACTTTCGACCGACACATCCGTGGCCGGACATTTCGAACGGCTCAAATCGTCGACTCGCGACAAAGGTCTTTACGGCGCCGCCCGTCGCTGGCTTCACACCTGGCTCGAATGGCGCGCACGCCGCAAAGAGGCGGCCGAAGCGGCCCGGGCCGTCCAGCAGGCCGCCGAGCGCGACCTGAAAGAGCAGGAGCGTCTCCGGGCCCAGAAGCGGAAGCGGAACGCCTCTTCTGCAAAACGCTCCGGGAGCGCCGAATCGGGAAGTTCGCTCTCGCACAAATAGCGATTCGAGCGCGCCTCATGCATTGATCATTCGATGTTTCATCGATGTTACAACGCATTCTACATTTTTCTTTCTGCGCATCGCGCATTCTACATCGAAATCTTCGCCCGCGCGCATTGACGCTCCCCGGATCCGGCATAGCATGGGACCAGATTCGAAACTGCATTCGAACTGGAGCCACTCATGCGGCACAATTATCAGAACGTCATCAACAGCGTTCGCAAACGGTCCGGCCGTTCCAGACTTCTGACTGCCGACCGTTACTTTCGCGATATGGAAAACTGCTTCACCGGCGGAGTCTGCCCGACGCGACTGTTCGAATCCTCCCGCCCCGGCGACTGGAAACGCGCGCTGAAGGATGCAGAGACTCGCCTCGTCTGGTCCGACCGCGCCGGCATCGTCGAAACGGCCGAGCCGAACAAGCACGACGTCGCGACCTCGAGCCCCGCGATTCTCGAGTTCGACGCGGTCATCACCACGACCCGCCGCGACCGCGATAAAGACGTCATGGAGTCGAGCGGAGCCGATGTCGATCCGCAGGCGGTCCTGCTCTGGCAGCACGTTCCCATGCTGCCGATCGGACGGCTTGTGAAGGTCACGGAACAATCGGCGACGCGCGTAAAGGCGCGCCTTGCAATCGCCGACACTGAACTCGGACGCGATGCCGCGGTCCTCGCCGCCTTCGGCGCTCTCAAGATCAGCCACGGGTTCGAGCCGCTCCAGTACGAGCCGCTGCCCGACGACGGCTGGCATTTCCGGAAATTCGAAATCTTCGAGGTTTCCCTCGTCAGCATTCCGTCGAACCGGGATGCGGTCATTACGGCGCTCCGCCGCGACAAGCTCCGTTCCCCGTTCATGAAAGAGTGGGCGACCGGCTTGTACCGGACCCGTCCCGTGCAGGGACGCGGTGCAACGCTCGATATCGATCCGGGCGCAAACCCGGAAGTCGGCAACGCGTCGCAGACGGTGTGCGTCTGCAAGCAACATTGCGTGGAAGAGAGGAACGCTTCGTCGCTGACGAAAGCTGCGGAGCCCTTCCTGCGGGCGGCGGCGCGCTGCGGTCCGGCGCATCTGCCGGAGCTGCTCGAAGTGCAGCGGACGCTGGACCAGGTTGTCGAGAATGTGGAAGCCGCGCGCCGCGTGGCCGACACGCAATCGCTGATCCGCGCACTGAGCGGATAAGCCCCGCGCGCGAGGAACGTCACGGAATCAACGCCCCCGGAAATTTCTGCGTGGAAGGTGCGCGCAGAGCACCGGGTGCACCACAGCGAACACGAACCAGGAAGAACCGATGAGCTTCGAAATCGCATTCGCCCGGAATCGAACGGTCGACAAGATTGTTCGAATTTTCGAACCCGACGGAATCACCCCGGTGGTGCTCGCTGCCGCCGATGCAGTGCGTTTCAAGCTTTATCGCCGTAACGGCGCCGCGCCGCTCGCGGACATCACGTCATCCGCTCCGACGGAAAACGGATCGCGAATCATCATCGACGATCTCGACCCGGCCACGGTGACGCTGAGGCTTGCCCAGGGAGACACCGAACCGATCGAACCGGGAATTTACGACGCGGAAATCTGCGTCGTCGACGACAGCGAAACAGCTCCGGCCGACGCGATCAAGCAGGCGGAACACGGCGTTGTGCACATTCTCGGAACGGCCGGCGGCGACCTCGGCCTGTCGTAAGTCAACCCCCAACTCGTCATTAGTCATTGGACTCCGTCATGTCTCAACCCGAAATCATCTCGCGTGCGGAAGTGGTCGCAGCGCTCGGGCTCGGCGCGACGATCTCCGACGCCGACAGCGGACTGGTCGAACTTCTCAAACGAATCGTCGAGAACGAAGCCCGCCGTTATTGCCGGCACGCGATCACGCAATCGGCAAGCCCCTACATCCATTTCCTGCCCGCCTCTGCGCCTGCCGTGGCGGGAGGCACGTTGCTCGAACGAGAGTCGAGCGCCACGCTCGGATTCGGCGCGACGGTCGACAGCCGCATTCTGCAACTGCCGGTGCCGTTCGTCCGTTCGGAGTCGCTCGAAGTGCGCGTCGATCTTCAATCGGCAGCCGGGCAGGGAGTCGATGCTTTCGGAAATGACACGCTGCTGGTTCTCGGCAGCGATTACTACCTCGACGTCGACGAGCCGGGCCTGAGCCGAAGCGGCCAGCTCGTGCGCATCACGGGAAGTTGGCCGAAGCGTCCCCGAACGGTGCGCGTCAGCTACTTCGCCGGCTTCACGGCGGCGGAACTCGACGGCCCGTATTCCGACATCAAGGGAGCCGTACTCGATGAAGTGTGCGCCCGTTACCAGAGCGCGAAGTCGCGGCAGGGGAGCGGCGGCGCGGGAGCGATTCAATCAGAATCGATCGGCGGCGAGTACAGCGTGACTTACGACACGCGCACGTTCGACGCCGCACCGCTTCAACCGGAGACGCGCGACCGACTGGCCCCGTATGTGAGCGCCGTCCCATGAGCATCGAAAGCCGCACATCCCGAAACAGCATCACGATCGAACGGGCCGGCATCACGCAGTCGGACACCGGCGGCGAGATCCGGACGTTCGGCACAGAAGAGCGCGGTCCCCTGCCAACGTCGCTCGCCTGCCGGATTATTCCGCTTTCAGCGCGTGAGCGGCTGGCGTTCGGAGTGCGCGCCGCACAGCGCGGCTGGAAACTGTTGTTCGCAGGCGAGCCGTCGCTCACGCTCGCGGACCGCGTGCGGTTCACGGATTCGTCAGGCGTCGAGCGCGTGGCGCGCGTCGTCGAACCATCGACCGATCTCGACAGCCAGCGGCGACTGTTCCGCGCCGTCGTCGAGGAAAGCGAGAACGAACAATGAGACGGGAACTCGAATACCGGAATTCCGAAACGGCCGTGATCGACGCGGTGGAGTCGCTCCTGGCGCACCGGCTCGATCAAGCCGCGGCCAGGTTCGCACAACAGGTCGTCGAGAACATCAGCCGTCCCGTTCAGGAAGGAAGCCGGAGTACCGCCGGCGACTATCCGTGCCGGGATTCCGGTGCGCTCGCCGGGAGCATCGCGGTCATTGCGCCCGAACAACTCACACGACAAGTGCTGACCGATGCCGAACAGGGCTTGCTGCTCGAACTCGGCACACCGGCCATGGCTCCGCGCCCTTACCTGACGCGGACGCTCGACGAGATCTCGATCGAGCTCGGCGCGCTGTTCACGGAAGGAGGGGACGAACAATGACCCTCGCCATTCGTCAGGCCATCTTCCAGCGATGGAACGACAGCGGACTGGACGCGGCGATCGCGCCGCTCTTTGCCGGCGACCGGAGTGCCGCTTCGGCGAGCCCGACGCTCCCCCGCGCGCAGTACACCCTTCCGGCCGCGAGTGAGCGCACACGTTCCCGCATCTCGCGCGAGCTGTTCCAGGATCTCCGTTTCATGATTTGGGGAGCGGACGATCGCGCGGTGCAGCTTTTTCTCGACCTCGCGGAAGGGGCGTTCGTCAACAGTGAGTCCGATGAATCGAACCCGCTCGCGATTCCGGAAGAGGACGGCAAGATTCTCTCGGTCGATTTCGCCGGTGAGTCGGTCATCCAGGAATCAACGGCGATATTTCAGGGAATTCTGCAACTTCGCATTCAATGGTGCCGGCCGATCGAAAACTGAGCCGGCCGCGTTTTCTCCAGGGAGATTGACATGGGACAGCCACTCAGCGGAAAGGCGGGCGAACTGCTCGTCGGTGCGAACAACCTCGAGCAGCTCACGCGCTGGGAACTCGAATACGGAATGGAAACGCACGTTTACGCCGCGCGCTCCGGCGGAGGAGCGGAAGAAACCATCGCCGGCGTCTCCGGCGGTCGCGGCTCCTTCGAACTGCTCTACGATCCCGAAGAGCCGTTCACCTCGATCGCCTCATCCGGCGACCTCGTCAGCTTGAAATGCCGGCACACCGCCGACGGGCCGGTGCAGGCGGAAGGGAGCGCGCGGCTCGGCCGGTTCACCTTCTCCGCAAACCGGGACGGGACGCTGCAGCGCATCACCGTGCCGTTCATCTGTCACGGCGCCTGGACCTTCCCGTCCGCGTAACGCGGTCCTTCTGCCATTCCCTGACTCCTATTTCCTATTTCCCATTCCCCAACCCCTCAACTCACTATGGACGGACTTTGCTGGATCCACGGCGGCGCAACGATTCGTCTCGGCGACGAGACGGTGGTGCTGCACGCGCTGCGCCTCTGCGACTACGCCTTGATTGAAAGCGAGATGCTCCGCCGGCGCGGGAATCCGTTCGATCTGCTCCGCCGCATCGCGGCGCGGTTTTCAATTCCGGAGGACCCCGTTGACGACGTCCTTCCGGCACTCTTTCAGGAAGTCGATAAACGCTGGTGCCGGGTGAGTTACCGCGAGATTCGCGCGTGGCTCGACACCTGGCCCGGACGCTTGTTCGGCCTGTGGCTTTCGATCCGCGATGCGAATCCCGCGCGTTACACACTCGAATACGTGCAGCAGCAGGGTTTGAGCGCGAACTGGGACGCAATTGAACGGGCACAACAACTGGCATCCGCGGAAGACGAACGGATGCTTCCGGACTCACTGTTCGACGCGACGGAAAGCGACGACGCGATTCCCTGGAGCACGATTTTTCGCAGGCTCGCGGCTCCGCCGTATTCCCTGTCGGTGCAGGAAGTCGGCCAGCTGACGTTACGGCAATTGCCGCTGTTTCTTTCGGATGACGATCCCGTCGCCACTCGATTGCAGTTCGATTCGGCAGCCGACTTCGAGGCCTGGCGGCTTGGCCGCGAGGATCGCGTTCGCGACGCCGTCGCCCGACTTCGTAGCGGTCTGCGGTGGGACTCCGTGTGTGTGAGTCCCACATGACAAATCAGGAAACTCTCAACATCACCGTCAATGAACGGAGCGTAACGCTCGGTGCCCCAGGCCTCCGGGTGTTGTGCGACGCCGCCGAGCGCGTGCAGGAGGGAAAGACGCGACGATTCACGGAATCTCTCGAAGGCTGCCGTTCACTGACGGGAGAAGCACTTGCCGCGGCACTGTCGAACGCCGTGGAACGGCATCAGTCGTTCGTGACCGATTGTGAAGTTGCCGAATGGCTCGATTCGCCCGAGGGGGATGCATTCCTCTTCTGGCACGCGGCTCGGATCGTCTCCCCCGATCTGAGTGAAGACGAAGCGAGGACACTCCATGAATCGCTCAGCTCCGACCAGGTGTCGACAATTGCCGCGTTCTTCGCAGCGCGTCTCGGCAGAAGTCTCAAAACTTCCGTGCAGGGAGAGTTCCGCCCACCAATGCTGACGGCTGTTGTGGCCGGTCTCCCGACCGAGCCCCACGAACGTGAGCTGAGGTCTCAATCGCAAGGGCAAGAGGCATCAAACGCGGCAAAAGTCCGTTCCGAAACAATAGTGGGCACAGCCCACCCTGCTTGAGAGCGTCATCATGAAACTGGCCACCGCCTATGTTGAAATCGCAGCGCGCACGGATGAGTTCCGGCGGCAGCTGCACGATGCAAGCCGGCTCGCGGAGCAAACGGGCCGAAGCATTGCCCGCTCGCTGCAAGCGGACGAATTGCCTCAGTCGATCGACGGAGTCGATGCAACTCGCCGCAATCGCGGCGATGCGCAGACCGCCGCCGCAGGTCGCAGCGGGAATGCGGAATCGGGCGTGCGATCCCTCGGACCGCGGTGGCCGCAGGGTACGCCCCGGCTGTTCTCTCAATCGCCCGGAACGCTGGAGCGCAGCGGCGAGGACACGTCGCGCGAGCGAGATGCGAATGCAATCCTCAAGCAGCAGCTCGAACTGGCCCGGAAGGAAATCGACATTCTGCAGAAGCAGCTCGACGTTCTGAAAGAGATCCGTCACGGAGTTCCGGCGGTGCTGACGTGAGGCGAGAAGCTTTCAGCGTTCAGTTTTTTGAAGCGAACCATCTTCCTTCGTCCACAACAACTTCAATCTGGAGGCAACACAGAAATGAACCCCGCCACTCTGAAATCCCGAAAGCACAACCCGCGCCGTGACGACGCGGGCTCGCTCGGCGAACTGATCGAAAAGACGGCGGCCGGGAATCGTGCGCGCCTCAAGGAATCGCGTGCCGCAGCCATCGCAGCCGTGCGGACGATCCTCGCGAACCTTGCGGCCGATCCCCTCCCCGACGGAATTGACGATCGCATTGCGAAAGCACTCGACGACGTGCTCGCTGCGAAGTCATCGACGGGACAAAGTCCCAACCGGGTCGAGGAGGACTCGGCCCAGAATCACTCCGGCCGGCGGACGGCCGCGGACCACCCCGCATCGGACGGCAAACATTTCACACCTGACGAAGGAGAGAATCGCATGACCAGCACTGTAACAGCCAATGATGTACTCCGGCTCGCCGCCCACGATGACGAGGTCCGCATCAAGCGGCCGTCGGAGCGGTATTCCACGACCAAGAGCGTCGGCCGCCACGCCCGAACCGGCCAACCGGTCCGCTACCAGGGGCGCGACGTCGAGCTCCTTTCTCAGATGGAAACCGCGAAGGCGGGTGCGTTCTTCAAGTACCTCGGCTCGCGCTCCGGCATCAACGTCAATCTCACCGAGCATGAACGCTCGCTGCTCGAAGAGATGATCCAGAAGGACTCGTGGTGCGGAAAGGTCGGCACCGAGTGGCAGACCGGCATCCAGGGAGATCGCGTGAAGGCGCTGCTCAACGATGCCACATCCGGAGGTCGCGAGATCGCGCCGGAATGGTTCGACGACGCCCTCGTGAGTTACCCGCTGCTGCATTCGGAGATTCTTCCCGAAGTCGACCTGCGCGACGTGCCGCGCTCGAACAGCGTGGAAGGCGCCGCCGTCGGCAACCCGAGCGTGACCTGGGGGACGGCCGAAGGAACGGCGATCTCGCTGTTCAACACCAACAACCTGGTGTCGGAGCTCAACACGGCGATTCATCCGGTGGCGGTCGCCATTGAAGTCGGCAACGACTTTCTGAGCGATGCGGCGGTGAACGTCGGCGACATGCTGCTGACGAACATCGGCCAGCGGATGCTGCAGGAGCTCGATCGCGTGATTGTCGCCGGCAACGGCACCAGCGAGCCGCAGGGAATTGTGAATGCCTCCGGAATCGTCGACATCACCGCCGAGAACCCGACGACCGGTCCGCTCACCTACGACGACGCGCTCAATCTGTCGTTCGGAATTGCGAAGCAGTACCGCGCGCCGGGTTATCGCCCCGGCTTCATCATGACCGACACGACCTACAAGCGGTTTCTTGCCATTGCGACCGGAGTGACCGGCGACAAGCGGCCGCTGTTCGGCATGAACGTGAAGTCGTACGAGCTCGTCGAATACCCGGTGCGGATCGAGCAGACCGGGCTCGACAACAACCAGATTCTGTTCGGCGCCCTCAAGAAGTATCGGCTTTACCGGCGGCACGGCGTGGAGTCGCGCTTCACGAGCGAAGGGCAGACCCTCACGCTCAAGAACACGTCGCTGCTCTACGTCCGCGGACGTTTCGGCGGCCGCGTGATGGACGCAAACGCCTTCGCCATGACCGACGGCGCGCCGGAATAGCGGGCTTCAGGTTGTCGGACTTCAGGCTTCAGGTCAGAGACTCGACGGCAAATTGAGTCCTGCCTGAAGTCTCTTTCCCTGACCCCTGGCTCCTGATTCCTAAATCCTAAATCCTAAATCCTAATCATTCAAATGAGGACGCATCTATGTCCACCAACGTGATTGAAGTCGAAATCGATGTCGCTCGGAATCGTAATCTGTATTTCGTGCCGATCGACCGGAATGTGCGCGGACGCTTCGACTGGCGGCGCGTTGCCGACAAGCATGGACCGGAACTCCGCGATCAGTGGGGCGAAGAACCGTTGCCCGGCCAGACGATCTCGCTCGATGTCGAGAATCAAAGCGGCGCGATTCTGGAACCGCTCGCCGCGGTGCCGGAGTTCAAGAAACGGGTTGAAGCGCGTCGCGAATCGCTCGCGCCGGCGCGGCAGGAGTTCGCGAACGTCAACCCGGCCGCGTGGCTTTACTGGATCAAGGCGGCTGTCGAGGCCGGGAAAGCACGCCTCCTGAAAGGGAAGCTTCCGGAGACGATCGACTACAAGCCCGCCCGTTTCGGCGAGCCGCAATCGACGACGGACCGTCTGCTCGAAACGCTGATTGCGCTGACGACGTCGATGCTTTCCGACAAGGATCGGAGCGACGTGGCCGCCCTCCTACGGAAGTGAACGCTGCCCGTGAAATTGTGTTCCGGCCGTTGTGTGCGGCGTCGACCGAAGGTCTCCCGATTCTCCCGGGAGATCTTCGGTTTCGGCGTTGAATCGATGCGGTTTTCCCCG
>JBFWWA010000034.1:0-14735 GCA_050246455.1 Planctomycetaceae bacterium | reverse complement strand
ATTTATCGGTCGTACATCGCGCGCAAGTCGAACCCTGAAGCGAAGTTCAGATGGCGGTCACTGTTCATTCAGTGGTGAACGGCGATCGCCTCTGTTTGGCTGGGGCGGGGTTACTGCAACAGGGTGTGGCAGATCCGGCAATTGCGCGCGTCGATGAGACCGGCCTGCGGGTACAATTCCGTTATGGACAAGCCGCCCCCGAAACCGGCGCCCCGTTGGCTCAACGCGATTGCGATTCTGCTGGTGGTTTTTCTGCTTGGAGTCGCCTTACTCTGGCGGTTCGCGCCGAACGTCTTATTTCTCTGGTAGTCAGCACTGCGAGAGGTATCAGGCCCGCTGAATAAAGAGGTCCGTTAGTGGCCCCAGATGGTTGCGACCCCGATTCCCGGGTATACTCAACGCCGCCGCAGATACACCCACCTTGCCGCTTGCCCTGACTCTCACCGTTTGGAACCTCGGCCAGGAAGTTTCCCATGACGAGCCGCCGTAACAGGACGACCGCTGCTCGCATCGACTCGATGATCGGCCTGCTCAACCGCCGCCGGCTGCTGCAAGTCGGTGGTCTCGGTCTGTTCGGGCTCGATCTGCCGCGCATCTTCGCCGCGGAAGCAGCCGCCGGTTCGGAACCGGGCAACGCGCCCGCTGCACGCATCAAGTCGTGCATTCTCGTCTTTCATTACGGCGGGCCGAGCCACATCGATACCGTCGACATGAAGCCCGAAGCCGCGCGCGAAGTCCGGGGGGAATTTCAGTCGATCGAAACGTCCGCACCCGGCATTCGGATCTGCGAACACATGCCGACGATGGCGAAGGTAATGCACCATGTCGCCATCGTCCGGAGCATGCATCATCCGATGCGGAACCACAACGCGGCGGCCGTCGAGGCGCTCTGCGGGCGGACGCCGCAGGGTGGAGATCTCGAACTTCTGGCGGACGATGCGCAGGCGTTCCCCTGTTACGGCTCGATTCTCAATTATGTGATGCGCGACGGGTCGCGCGAGCTGTCGCATGTCGCGCTTCCGCACGTGATGTTCAATGTCGTCCAGTTGCCGGGGCAGACGTCGGGTTTCCTCGGTTCGTCATTCGAGCGATTCCAGGTTGAAAGCGATCCCAACGCGCCAAACTTCAACGTCTCGTCGCTCAGCCTTCCCGGCGATGTGCCGAACGCGCGGCTCGACCGCCGCAAGTCGCTGCTGAATGTCATCGAGAAGCAGCCGAACGGCGCGAGCGCCGCGGAAGAAATCCGCCCGCTGCGCACGTTTTACCAGAAGGCATTCGATCTCCTCGCATCGGAAAAAGTCCGGCACAGCCTCGACATCGCACAGGAACCGGCAGCCCTTCGCGAACGGTATGGTCGAAACCGGCTTGGGCAAAGCATGCTCCTCGCACGCAGGCTTGTGGAGTCGGGCGTTCGCTTCGTGACCGTCTTCGATGGAATCCACAATGGGCAGGATGCCAACTGGGACAGCCATCAGCTCGTCTTCCCGCGGCACAAGGATCACCTGATTCCACCCGCCGACCGGGGCTTCTCGGCCTTGATTGAAGATTTGGCGGCACGCGGACTGCTTGATTCGACGCTCGTGGTGTCGCTCGGAGAATTCGGTCGCACGCCGCGTATCAACGCCGCGGCCGGGCGCGATCACTGGCCCGACTGCTTCAGCGTGCTGATGGCCGGCGGCGGGATCCGGGGGGGAACAGCTTACGGGACCAGCGACAACATCGGCGCGTATCCCGAGACGGACCCCGTCACTCCGGGCGATCTCGCGGCGACTCTCTTCGACCGCTTCGGAATCAATCCTGCCACCGAGATGCATGATCTCACCGGTCGCCCGTGGCGGATCGCGGAAGGGAAACCGATCGACGCCCTGTTTGGGTGATCTGAAGCGACCGATCGGCGCGGCCGTTTGACATGTTTCCTGTGCGCTTCACGCGTTCTACAGAAATCTCCCGGTTTTTCATCCATTATTCGACTTCCGCGCATTGACGGTTTCGCGATTGCGGAGATGATGGAATCGCGACAGTTGCGAATGCGGCCGCAATGGAAGCTGTGAGCGCATTCGGCAGATTGCGTGTCGTAGCATTTATCTCGCACCCAATCGCGATCGCCGTTTCGCCACGAGGCCGTTCAATGCGATGCCAGAACCCGAATCCAGTCCGGCGCGGTGCGCGGACTTGTTTCAATTTCGGTCGTTGCAGGCATCAAGCGTTCGCGGTTTCGCCGGGACGCACCAGCGCCGGCCTTCCGGGGGACCCCCAAAGGTTGCATGCAATCGAAGATGCAACCTATGGCCGAAATCGAATCCGAATCTTGCAGCCTTTGCGTTGTTCACGACTTTTTTGAACGTCGTCAACCAGCGACGGGAGTCGGGCGACGTCGTCCACAAAAAATGAATCTCAGACCGGGAGTCCGTTCATGAATCCTGAATCGTTTCGTCCTGCGCGACGACAGTTTCTGACGACAATGGCAGCCGGGGTAGGCGCCGCGTTCTTCCATGTTCCGGGACTTTTCGCCGAAGAGCTCGCCCGCACTCCGGCGCAGACCGAGGGGCCGTTCTACCCCGACAAGCTTCCGCTCGACACCGATAATGATCTGATCGTCATTAATGACGGCGCGACGCCGGCGCTCGGCGAGATCACCTGGCTGTCAGGCCGCATTCTCAGCATGGCCGGCGAGCCGATCCGCAACGCGACGGTCGAAATCTGGCAGGCCGACAACAACGGCGCGTATCTCCACACCCGCACCGGCAACCGCGACAAGCGGGATGGCAACTTCCAGGGATTCGGCCGCTTCCTGACCGGATCGAACGGCGAGTACCTCTTCCGCACGATCAAGCCCGTGCCGTACCCCGGCCGCACGCCGCACATCCACTTCCAGGTGCGCGGGAAGGGAATCGAGACCTTCACGACGCAGTGCTACATCGAAGGGGACAAGCGGAACGAGAAGGACGGCGTCTTCCGACAGCTTCGCGACCCGAAACAGCGCGCACTGTTGGAAGTGAAATTCCAGCCGATCGAGAAATCGAAAATCGGCGAGCTCGCCGCCAGGTTCGACATCGTCCTCGGCGCGACTCCGGAAGCGTGAGAGAGTACGAAGTGTCCATTCGGGGTGCCACTGCTGAGACCGCTTCGGCTCAGCAGTGCACTTCACAGGCGCGCACGGAATGAACTTTGATTCGAGTTCGTTTGAACGACATAAAGCGTACGGTCGGCACAAAGCTGCCGCCGGCCGCACCCGCGCGAATTGGTGGTCATGAAATTTGCCGAAGTCGTCTTCAATGTTGCCGGCGTGTACGGGCTCCTCTCGCTCCCGCCGATGTACTTCCTGGAATCGCGCATTTCCATCGATAATCCTCCGGCGATCACGCACCCGGAATTCTTTTACGGATTTCTTGGAGTGGCGCTCGCATGGCAGGCGATGTTTTTCGTAATTGGGAATGACCCCGCGCGGTATCGACCGGCAATGATTCCGGCGGTGCTCGAAAAACTCTCGTTCGGCGGCGCAGTGCTTATTCTCTACGCCCTTGGCCGCGTGTCGTTATCGACCGTTTTCTTTGGCCTGGTTGATTCGGTTTTTTGCGTGCTTTTTATCGCGGCGTACATCGCCAGTCGCGGGAAACCGTCGGTAGGGCACGACGGCAGTGCAAAGGACCGCTAGCCGACAGTCGAGAGAAGGAGCATTCCATGGCCGAAGAGATCGACCTCGGCACCGACGACACTGTGACTGCCATCAAGCGATTTTTGCGAGAGCGATCCTGGATTATCGGCAGCGTGCTGATCGCGGGGATTCTGACTTTCGTGGTCGCCACGGGAATTTTCATCCTTTACCACGACAGGTTCGTAACCCTGTTTCGCGACCACGAAATCTCCGTCGTGTATGCAAAGAACGGTGACCTCAAGATTACACGACATATCGATGACGAGATGTTTTCGCATCGAGTGGAAGTCGTCTTCAGAGACTTCTACGAAGTCGACTCAGTGAAGTCGGTCGAGCGACTTCCCGCGGATGCGATTCAGATTCACTTTACCAACGGCGTCCAGATAGTGTGCCACAACGGAAAAGCGGAAGTCTCACTTCCCCGAAGGCCGTAACAGCCAATGCCATTACTTTGCAGCCGTTGCCGGTTGTTTCTCTTTCCCGCTTGGCGCCGGGTCGGCGGAACCGGGAATGATTTTTGTAAGGTCGGCCGCGACGATCGACGGGCACCAGTATTTCTCGATGTGTTCGATGACCAGCTCTGTGCCGCGCGTGTGGCTGACGTACGGAGGCTGGCGCGGGTCGTACATCGCATCGGTGAGGTCGCGGCACAAGGCGACGTTGAAGCCGAGGTTCTTCATCTGGCGAATGCCGAACGGCCGGCCGAGGACGCACATATTCGTATGCACTCCCATCAGCACCACGTTCGTAATTCCTTCCTGCTTGAGGAAGTTATACATTTCCGGCCCGCTGTCGCTGATGCCGTCAAAGCCGATGATCTTGATGGCGGGATGCTGCTTGTCGAAAACTTTGACGGCAGGTCCGACGACCGGATCGTCGCACGGGGACTTCGAAACGTCGATCGGAATCTCGGGTTCTTTGGTCGGATCGAGATGGCACCACGACTGCAGCGGAAACGGCGGCTCGGTTTTCTTCGCCTGCTGCATGCGGAGCCGATACGGAGTGTCGGCGTAATGTTCGAGGGTTCCGCTCGGCGAGTGGACGATCATCACGCCGTGGTTGCGGGCGGCGGTAACGACTTCGTTCATCCGCGGCGCCATTGCATCGACGCGCTGAGCGGCGAGCTGGCAGTAGTGGTTGTCCCACATGTCGCAGATGATGATCGCGGTCTCGGCGGTCTTCCATTCGGCGATCGCTTCGGCCTGTGTGAAGTTCCCGCTTTTCGGATTCGTTTCGCGGCGGCTGCGCAGTTGCAGGCGGAGTGTTCCCGCGACCTTCGGCCGATTGGCGACCGGTGCCGAAGTCAGCGGTTCGGTCGCGGCGGGTTTGGGGTCGGCAGCGAAGAGGGTTGTGACCAATGTCACCCACACTGTGAAGCCGAAGATCGTCCCGATTCGCGCGAACCTCTCTGGGCAGGAAGCGTCCATCGGACACGGGGAAATTCGCATGAAGAGTTCTCCCGGGAAGAGACGGCCAGTACGGTTGTCCGGCCATCTTGCCATGCCGATGTCGGCCGAACAAGAGGCCGCCGGGGCCTCTTGACCGGGAGAATCGGCCGAGATAGATTTAGAGTAGTGGCGGAGCCCTCCGGGAGCCGAAGAGTTTCGAGATTCCACGAGGTTCAACCCGCACAACACTGCACGCAAAGTTTTGCCAAACATGTTCAACCGCAATCTGCTGAACCTGCTGCTACTCCTTAGCCTACCGGCCGGTGGGAGGTCTTAGGTTCCGTTTGCGGCTCATTGTCTGAATGCCACAAAACCCTGAGACCTGGCCGGTCGCAGGGTTTTTTTGTTGAAACCAGCGACCCACGCGCGTCGACACCAACCCTCGAATTCCGAAACGGGGAATGAACCCCGCCCGAAGCTGGAGCCACGCTCATGACCGCGTCCGACAAGATCATCATTTTCGACACCACGTTGCGCGACGGCGAGCAGTCGCCCGGCTGCAGCATGAACACCTCGGAGAAGCTGCAGGTGGCGCGGGGGCTCGTCGAGCTCGGTGTCGATGTGATTGAAGCGGGCTTCCCGATCGCTTCGCCCGGCGATTTTGAGGCGGTGCAGGCGATCGCCCGCGAGTTCGGCGACCGCGCGACGATCTGTGCCCTCGCAAGATGTTTGAAAGACGACATCGACCGCGCCTGGGATGCGATTCGCGATGCCGAGAAGTCGCGCATTCACGTCTTCCTCGCCACGAGCTCGATCCATCGCCAGTACAAACTCAAGATGGGGAAAGAAGAGATCGTGCAGACCGCCGTCGACATGGTGCAGCGCGCGGCGGGTTATTGCCCGAACATCGAGTTCTCGCCCGAAGATGCAGCCCGTACCGAGCTCGACTTCCTCTGCGAAGTCGTCGAGAAGGCCATCGATGCCGGCGCCACGACCGTCAACATTCCCGACACCGTCGGCTACGCCACCCCGGCGCACTATCGCAAGGTGATCGAGACGTTGAAAAAGAACGTGCCGAACATCGACCGCGCCATCATCAGCACGCACTGCCACAACGATTTGGGGTTGGCCGTCGCGAACAGCCTCGCCGGAATCGAAGCAGGTGCGCGCCAGGTCGAATGCACGATCAACGGCTTGGGCGAGCGCGCGGGGAATGCGGCACTCGAAGAAATCGTGATGGCGCTCCGGACACGGAACGACTATTACAAAGTCGATACCACGATCAACACGAAGAAGCTGTATCCGCTCAGCCACCTCGTTTCGAGCATCACGGGAATGAAGGTGCAGCGGAACAAGGCGATTGTCGGGCAGAATGCGTTCGCGCACGAAGCGGGAATCCATCAGCACGGCATGCTGCAGGAGCGGACGACCTACGAGATCATGCGGCCGCAGGACGTCGGTTTCGTCGGTACGAATCTCGTCCTCGGGAAGCACAGCGGACGGCATGCATTCCGGGACCGCGTGGTCAGCCTGGGATACGAGCTCGACGATCAGACTTTGCAGCGAGTCTTCGACGACTTCATCGCGCTCGCCGACAAGAAGAAGGAAGTGTACGACGCCGACATTGTCGCCCTCATCGACAACCGGGTGGGGGACACGCAGGATCGCTGGACCCTCGTGAGTTTTCACACCTCGGCCGGCACAGGGGCGATTCCGACCGCAACTCTGGAACTGCAGTGCGACGGGAAGGAAGTCTTCTGCGACGCCGCGACAGGCGACGGGCCGATCGACGCCGTCTTTCGCGCGATGGAGCGCATCATCGGCGTATCGGCCAAGCTCGAGGACTTCTCGGTCCGCAGCGTTTCGAGCGGCAAGGACGCGCTGGGCGAAGTATCCGTGAAGATCGCCGTCGGAAATGTCACCTACAACGGCAAGGGAGTCAGCACCGACATTATCGACGCCGGTGCTCGCGCGTATCTGAAAGCGTTGAACAAAGTCGTCAACGATACGCGCGCCGCAATCGCCGAGGGTGAACCGAAGGAAGTGGCCCGCGGGGTGTGAACAGAGTTCGGGTACGACGCGGTCGGCAGGAGGTCACGAAACTTGACGACAGGAGTCGTGACCTCCTGTGCCCCTCGTACTCGGCGGCGTGGTCCTGGCTTCAATTTGGTCGGTTATTCACTTTGAGCGAACATGCGTCGTCGACTGATGGTGTTTCCTGTCGCTGCCGCGGTGATCGCAATACTCACCGGCTATAAGCTGATGCGCACCGATCTGCCGGCGAACTACGAAGGATCGGTTTCCGGGAGCGTTGCGCTGCCGGCACCGAGGTTCGAGCTGCTGGATGACAAAAAGCCGTCCGAGCTCGTGAGAATCGAGTCTCACCTCGGCCGTGAGCGGTTGCTGGTGTTGTTCTACGACGGCGACGCGGGAGCCTGCAACTCGTCGATGCTTCTTCAATTGCGGGAGCGGTTCCACGAGCTGCATCGCGCCGGTTTTGTCGTGTTCGCGGTCAGCAGCACAATTCCACAGGAGAACCGAAAGGCGATCGAGCAATGCGGCACGTTCCCGTTTCCGCTGCTGTCGGATCCGGATTTCAGTGCGCACCGGGCGTGGGGGCGCATCGACGGATCGGGCAAACCGATTCCCGGACTTTTCCTCGTCGACCGCGCCGGACGGGTCGCGGCGACCCCGGCGGGCGTCCCGCGACCGGAATGGACCGGTGACCTGGACCCGGATACAGCCCTCAAGAACGTGCTCCATGCGAACTGATTCCGAAGAACGAGACCGGGTGAATGAAGCGAAAGACCTCCGCGCGCGCGAGCTGCCGGGTCGATGGGTCGTCGTCGGCATGTTTGCTTTCGGTCTGATCGCGACGTCGGGACTCTGGGCCTACTGGTATCTGCATACTGCTCCATTCCGCCCGCTGCAGCTCGCAATTGCTGAAAGCATCCCCGGTTCGAACCCGCGTGTCGAAGGGGGGCAGCGGAAAATCCACAAGCAGACCCCGCGGATCTTACGCATTACCGTCCGGGTCGAGTTCGATCCGCAAAAGGACGAAGGGCGCGCAAAGGAAGTGGGTGCTCAGCTCGAGGCGCTCGCGAGAAAGCATCAGGATCTCTCGCACTACGACCTGCTCGAGATGTACATCTTCCATCGCATTCCCGAAGAGAGAATCAGCGAACGAGTCATCTCTGTCGAGCTGAAGACGCAAGCAGCGCAGTAAGACGAGCCGGATCGTTTTCGAGCGCGGGTTCGGCAGTTCTGATGCGCGGCGACGAATCGAAACTACGCCGCCAGAGGTCGGACGCGGATGTTGCGGATGGCTCCCTTTGTTCGCCAGGTCGCGAGACCGAACGGTCGTGAGAGCTCGATCTCGATGCGGACCGAAACCCTCCGATTCGCGATGTCGGCATCGATGATCTGCTCATCGTCGATCCACGCTTCAATTCTGGCTTCGGTGACTTTCAATCGGACGCGATACCACTTCCCGTTCTCGAATTCCCGATAGCTCGACGTTTCGTTCTCGGAGGCGTCGAAGCCATCCAGGCTGGAAAGTCCGACCAGGCCGCCCCCCCAGCCGCCGAGAATCAGGCTGCACGCGTCGTTCTTGACCGGAAATGTGAGGCCGCAGAAGAAGTCGGCCCCGTCGACGCGCATCGCCTCGAGTTCGACCTCGTAATTGATTGTGGGGACCCCGGATTCACGCGTGACGCCGGTGAGGTCGTTTCCCAATTCGAGCAGGATCGCACCATCTTCCACGCGAACGTCTCCCTGACCGCCGAAGTCGGTGATCTTCCAGCCTTCGAGCGACTTTCCGTCGAATAGCGACGTCCATCCCGAACCGGCGACGGTCGCGACCACCGGGCGCGGCGTTGATCCGAACCGGTTGACGAGCAGGATGACGAGGACCAGAACGGCGGCGGAGACGAACGTGGCGAACGAACCGGCGGAACTGGACGATTTCAGCCGCGACGCCGGGGTGCTCGAAGTGGGATCGGCCTGCATAAGTCCTTGATTTCCGAAAAACGGTGTCAGGAAATTCCCCGAGTTTTTCCATCAAAACCCGTGTCGGTCGTGCGGATTATATCGTTTGCAGGCCGCATTGTCTGCCGAGTTTCGCGTGCACGAAGATACGACCCCGCGACGGGCATTCCCGGCGATTCCCACGGAAAAACATGAGCTAAGGTTGAGAGCAGCACCTCCCCCAAGGTCCCTCGAAAGAAGGCGGAATGCTCTTGATCATCGCAGACTTTTTCGTGCAACTCGTGCAGACCGTCAACAACGTGGTCGGCAGCGGCGGAGTGGTCGCAATCGCGGCGATCTGCACTTTGCAGTACCTGGTGTACGTGAATCGGCGCACGGCCATGCGCCGCGCGAACGAGATGCTCTCGCAGCAGCTTCATGGTGTCGAAGTGGAACTCGGCAGCGTGCAGAAGGACCGGTCGCTTGCGCGGCTGGAGAACCAGATTCTGCGTGAGTTCGTCTCCGAGACCGAAATCAATCGCGTACTTGGATTGCTGCTCAAACGATTCGTTCCCAATGCGGAATCCGGTTTCGGATCGCTCGTGCGGCTTGCCGGCGGGCAGAAGCTGTCTGATCAGTGCCGCGGCCTCAGCGAAGAGTCCCGCGCGAACTTGAAGATCGATGCCTCGTTCCTGCGTCGCGTGACCAACGAACGCGCGATCATGATTGAAGGCTCGGAGCTCGCCGGGAGCGAGTTGTCGCTCAGCCTCACGCCGAAAGATCGGGGCAAGGCGCGGCGGCTCTTCCTGGTCGCCGTCGGGGACTCGGAGAATCTTGCCGGCGTCTTCGTGACGACGTCGCTCTATCCTGAGGAAGCGCCGCTGGAACAGCAGCTCGAGCTGGCGCGCCGCCTGATGTTGAGCGTCGCAGGCGACCTGCGACAATCGCAGGCGCTCGAACAGCAGGAACATCGCTTGCGGACGACTGCGGAAGTGCTGGAACTTCGCTCGATCGTCGATCGACATTACGACACGCCGCTCGCAATGGTCGAGGCGTTTCTGGATCGAGTGCGCCACAAGCTTGGGGCGGATCGCGCCGCAATCTATCTGCTGGGTGCGGATTCGTCGAAGTCGAAGAAGGCGCTTGTCCGTTCGGGAAATGCGCTTCAGCAGAACGTTCTGGTTCAGTGGAGTCGCTACGAAGATTTGCTGGCCGATTCAGTGATCACTCGCCCGCGTGATTTCAGCTGGGACGAGAAAGCGCTTGCCCGGATCGGTATCGACTCCTTGATCTCGACGGCGTTTGCGGCTCCGCTTATCCGCGACGACAAGCCGATCGGCGTCGTCTGCTTTACGCGGAAGACCTCGGCCCCGCTCGATCCGGCGCATATCGAACTCGGAACGTGGAGCACGGGTTACCTTGCAGATACGCTTCTGCGCGTTCTGAATCATGCGGTCGCAGAACGCCAGGCACGGCAGGATCCGCTCACCGGCCTCGCCAATCGCCGCGCTTTCGACCTTGAGATTGAACGAAACCTCAACGCGGCACGCGAGAAGCAGGGGGAATGTGCATTGCTTCTTTGCGATATCGACCACTTCAAGGCGATCAACGACCGCTACGGCCATCCGGCAGGCGACGAAGTTCTGCGTGCGACAGCTCGAATTCTCCGGGAACAGATTCTCGAAATTCGTTCTGAAGACCGCGCGCTTGCTGCCCGTTACGGGGGGGAAGAGTTTGCAGTTCTTCTCCCGGGGATTGGTTCGTCCGGCGCGGAGCGCATCGCCGAATCGATCCGCTCTGCAATTCAGTCGCATAAATTCCGCTTCCAGCAGGCGGAGCTTCAAGCGACAATCAGCATCGGATATGCAACGCATCCCAACCACGGCGCAAGCCCCGTCGAACTGATTGCAGCGGCCGACGCGGCTCTCTATTCCGCAAAGCATGGGGGCCGAAATCGCGTGACCACGCTGGTTGCAAGCACCGTCTGATCGTTCCGAGCGTGATGCGCCGGTCGGCGCGCGAGTTGCTCAGTTCGCATCATGGAAGCTGGATTTGTTAAACTGCCGTGCGGCGGTTGTACTGCAGGCCGAAGGGAGTCACAATCGGACCGATGAACTCGATCGACACAGAAGCACCCGGCTACGACCTTCACGCGAGATTCCAAGACGACGACGACACCGTGGATGCGCGGAACCCCGGCAAAACGATCGCCGTCATGCCTGCGTACAACGCAGCCCTGACGCTGCGCAAAACCGTGGCCGACATTCCGGCCGGCGCCGTCGATGAAATTGTTCTTGTCGACGATTGTAGCCGTGACAATACCGTCGAGGTTGCCACCGAGCTCGGCCTGACCGTCATCAAGCACGAGAAGAATCGCGGTTACGGCGGAAACCAGAAGACCTGCTATCGCCGCGCTCTTGACTCGGGCGCCGACTACATCGTGATGATTCACCCCGACTATCAGTACGATAGCCGCGTCGTCGGAATTGCCGTCGAACTGCTGCGGCTCGGGAACTGCGACGTCGTGCTCGGCTCTCGAATCCGCACGCGGAAGGAAACGCTCGACGGCGGAATGCCGCTTTACAAGTACATCGCCAACCGCGGTCTGACGATCTTCGAGAATATCGCGCTCGGCCAGAACCTCGGCGATTTTCACAGCGGGTTCCGCGCCTATCGCCGCGAAGTACTCGAAACCATTCCGTGGGAAGAAAACTCGGAAGACTTCGTCTTCGACAGCCAGTTTCTTGCCCAGGCGGTCCACTTCGGTTTCAAGCTCGGCGATATTCCCGTTCCAGTGCGATATTTCTCCGAAGCGTCGAGCATCAACTTCCGGCGCAGCATGCGCTACGGCCTCACAACGCTCGCCGTGATGGGCTCGTATTGGCTGAACCGGCTCGGAATTTACAAATCGAATCTCTTCAAGCCGGCGAACAGTGATTTGCCGGCCCGGAAGGAAGGCCGCCCGTGATTCATGTTCTTGCGACGATCGAGCTGGTTCCCGGAGCCCGCGCGGAGTTTTTGAAGGAATTTCATCTCCTGGTGCCGCACGTCCTCGCGGAAGCGGGGTGCATAGAATACGGCCCCGCCGTGGACGTCACGACCGACATCGGCGCGCAGAAGTTGTGTGGAGCGGACGTCGTCACCGTCATCGAGAAATGGGAATCGCTCGCCGCCCTCAAGTCGCATCTCATTGCGCCGCACATGGAAGCTTACCGGCCGCGCGTGAAGCACCTCGTCAAATCGACGGTGCTCCACATTCTAGAGCCGGCGTAGGTGAACTTAATTCGTTTCGATTGCGGCTATCGAAAAGAGTTTTGCCGCGTGAAGTCGGAATGAAACGTAGATCGTCCTGCCGACGTGCGCAGTCAGGTCGCTTTGCCCTTTCCAGGATGCCGTCAGCGACGTGTGATCGCCGATGAGCGGGTCGCAGTCGGCAAACGTTCGGCCCGGTATTGGTGCAAAGTTTTCATCCCGTAGTTCAGCCTCGATGCGGCCCGTTCGTTCCGTGCGCATGTTGAGGACGATCCTGCTGCCGAGGAGTTTGGCCGGCGCAAGCGTGAATTCGCCGCGATCGGCCGCTTCAATTCCCGCGATACGGTCGGACTTCCACCCGGCGGCGTAATGCTTGCTGCCACCGAAGCGATGCCGCGGAAACTTGTGGGGCGTTCGATGCACGTCGTAGAAACAGAGCATGCGGCCGTCGGGTGTCCGCACCAGCCCCGGGAAAGCGGCGAGGAATCCCGATTCGTCCCCTGCGGCTGCTGATGTGGAGACGATGGGATCGCCCGGGAGGAAATTGAACGTGTGCCCATCCCGGCTCGTGGCGATGCGAACCTCCGAGCGGTCGATCGAGCGATCATAAACCGTGCAGAGCATCGTCTGAATCTGCGGAAAGTTCGGATAGATGGCATACGCGCTCGAGTAGTAGTCGATCGACGGATGCTCCGCCGCATCCGGAACAAGGATGTTTGTCGGCAGCGGCCAGTCGCGGAAGTCGTTCGTCTCCGACATCGCGACCGTGCGGCGATTGTGCTGATAGAGCCGCGTATACAGCCTGAATTTCCCCGCAAGCGTGTCGAAAGTTGGAACTGAGAGCGTATCGGCGTCGTGGAGCATGATCGGTTTGGGGAGCACACGCCAGCCGACACCGTCGGCCGAGACGGCGCCGAACATCACGGTGCTTCCCGGTCCGGTCATTGCACTGATCGGGCGGCCGGTGCTCCTGGCATAATCTCCGGTCGCTCCCTTCACATGCGCAAGGAAGACTGCCTTGTACCGCTCGCCGGGTGAGGCGGTGGGATCGACGCAGAATCCGCCGGCGTATCCGAGCCTCGCTTCGTCGAGACTCTTGAGGTCGGAACTGGCGAGTTCGCTGCGGTTGATCACGCCGAGGATGTTCGTTTCGCGATGCGAGTTGTACGGGACGGTCCCGTTCATCGGCCGCCGCCACTGTCTGAAATCTTCGGATTCCGCAAAAGCGAAATAGCCTTTTGTGCGGTACCAGACCTTGTACTTCCGGTGGGTGGAGTCGAAGAGAATGGTGTGCACGGTGCAGTTCTCCTCCCATGGGAACTCCGGCGGGAAGAGTTCTTCGGCAAATGTCTTTCCGCGCGTCGCCGGCTCGGTGCGAATCCGAACTCCCGACGGCACTGTGACCGCCACTGCTTCAACATCGCTCGGATTCTCGACGTCATGCTTGTCGTTCAGCGGCAGCAATTGCCCGGTCGTGCGATCGACATACTGGATCTGACCGGCGAGAACAAACCCCCAGTCGACCATCGGGAGCGGCGTACGGCTGAGCTCGTTGACGATCGGACGGTTCTCGACGATGTAGTGAGCCGGCCGCTCAACGCGCAAGGGTTTATCGTCGCCAAAGACTGCCGGGCATGCGGACAAGTGCATTCCCGCAATCAGAAGCAGGTCCAGCACTCGTACGGCGTCACGGAAGAATTCGAAACGGAAGGCGTTCAATACGACGACTTTCGGGGGTGGGCTCCCATCGGGCGCTCTTGACCGGTCGCGCTAACTCTGTCGGGGAGGTTCCGGGGGCCGCTGCTGCTGGACTTTCTCGAGAAACTTCTCGTAAGAGTGGCGGATCGATTCGAGAAAGCGCGGCACGGACGGAGCCGACATGTAAACGCGGCATGAGACTGCCGAGCGGGGATAGAACGTCGTGATGAAGTCGAACGAGAATTCGCTGCCGGTGTGGCCGATCATCACGGCGTTTGCGTTATTGCCGGAGAGTACATCCTCGGGGAGCTTCAACTGCTCGTAAAGTTCCTGCACAGAGGTCTGCTGCCCGGCGGGCGGGTTCGGATTGGTGCTGCCGGGGAGCTGCGGAACGATCGGCGGTCCGAACTTCTTCTCGTAGTTGTTGAGGTTTTCGCGGAGGGCGCCGATGAGTTGACCGACGACGCTCGGAGCGAGAACGACGCGGGCCGCCACCTGCTGCGGATTGGTCATCCGGAGCAGGAAGTCGATGATGAACTCGTGTGACCCCTGCACGACGACCGCACCGGTGCTGAAAACTCCGCGGGCGACGCGCTCGGGCACAATGGCCGCGACCTGTGAGTGCCGGATCTCTTCGGTCTGCGGGCCTGATGGCTGCGCGCTGCCGGAGGGATCGCTCGCATCGTCGGAAGGGTTCTTGTCAGACATTGTTCTGGTGCGTCTTAATGTTGAGCCTGACAACGCTGCGAGCCAATACTCGGATTCATCAAGAGCCC
>JBFWWA010000033.1:0-15135 GCA_050246455.1 Planctomycetaceae bacterium | reverse complement strand
GTCGGATGCTGCTCCGCGAGCTCGGAATGCCGCTGCAGCCGGACGCGGAAGCCTGATTGTCGAATAACCCCTGCGGTTCGTCCGCTGAGGAAATCGTTCAAACGGATCGCAGAAACACTCGAAGAGTTACGAATGGCCAGCAAAGCAAAAATCGAGAAGGCGAATCGGAAACCGAAGTTCAGCACGCGGCTCGAACACCGCTGCAAGCTCTGCGGTCGCCCCCGTGCCGTCTTCCGGAAGTTCAAACTCTGCCGCATCTGTTTCCGAAAGCTCTGCCACGCCGGCGAGATTCCAGGTGCGCGGAAGGCGAGCTGGTAAGCAATCCAGAGAACGAGAAAAAACAGACTTCCGGCTACCGGTCGGAATGAACACCCGAAATTGTCCGAGAGAATCCAGAGATGATGACAGACCCGATCGCCGACATGCTGACTCGAATCCGAAACGCGGTGCAGATCGAGCGACCGTTCGTAGAGATTCCGTCGTCGCATCTGAAGGTCGGCATCGCGCAGGTGATGCAGCGCGAGGGTTACATCTGGGACTTTGAAGTCATTGAGCAGGCACCGCAGAACGTGCTGCGGATCAATCTGAAGTACGGCCCCAACGGCGAGCGCGTGATTCAGCGGATCGATCGCAAGAGCAAGCCCGGCAACCGCGTCTTCGCCGGACAGCGTGAAATCCCGAAGGTTCTCGAAGGCATGGGAATCACGATTCTCTCGACGAACAAAGGTGTGATGAGCAACCGCGAAGCCCGCAAAGAAGGGGTCGGCGGCGAAATCCTTTGCACAATCTGGTAACCGGGCATCGCGCGTCCTTCGGGATGCGACGTCAAGAGACCGGTCGCAACACAACAGAGCGAACGACGAAAACGAGCGAATCATGTCCAGAATCGGAAAAAAGCCCATTGCCGTCCCCGCGGGCGTCGAAGTGCGCATCGCACAGGGGCAGGTCGTCGTGAAGGGAAAGAACGGCGAGCTGAAGGTCGCACCGCACCCGCGCATGAAGATCGCTTTCGACGAGGGAAAACGAGAGCTCACCGTCTCGCGTCCCGACGACAGCCGTCAGAATCGCGCACTGCACGGCCTCACTCGCAGCCTGATCAATAACATGGTCACGGGCGTCACGACCTATTTCGAAAAGAAGCTCGAGATCATCGGCGTCGGCTACAACGCGAGCCTCGCGGGCAAGACTCTGAAGCTTCAGGTCGGATACGCAAACACCATCGTGCTGCCGATTCCGGAAGGAGTGATCTGCGAAGTTCCGGACGCAACACACATTACGGTAAAGAGCGCCGACAAGCAGCGTGCCGGCCAGTTCGCCGCAGACATCCGTTCCGTCCGTCCGCCGGAACCGTACAAAGGCAAGGGAATCCGCTACAGCGACGAAGTCGTCAAGCGGAAGTCGGGCAAGGCGTTCGCGAGCGGCGGCTGATCGTTGGAATCATCGGGCGATTCAAATCGCCTGCTGATCGAACCTGGAAACAATTGACCTGTTGAAACAAGCTCCGCGACACGACGTCATCGATCGCAGAGAATCGGAAAAGTCATGAAACTCAAGCAGCGCATGTCGAAACGCCGGGAACGCCGCACGTTCCGCGTCCGCAACAGCATCCGTCGCTCGGCCGTCGGCCGTCCTCGGCTGTCGGTGTTCCGCAGCAACAACCATATGTACGCGCAGATCATCGACGACAGCGCGGGGACGACCCTGGTGGCGGCCTCGACCATCGAGAAAGAGCTCGGCGGCGCCGGCAAGCACGCGGGGAACAAAGCGGCTGCGTCCAAGGTCGGCCAGCTCGTCGCGAAACGGGCGCTGGAAAAGGGAATCAAGCAGGTGGTGTTCGATCGGGGACCGTACAAGTATCATGGCCGGGTGGAAGCTCTCGCTGCCGCCGCTCGCGAAGCGGGACTCGATTTCTAGAACCACGGAACAATGACATGCCCTTTCCGATGCAACACGGAACGGGAACCCCGATCTCCGGGGAACGGAAATGACTCTGGGAGTGCCAAAGAGTGTCGACTGAAACTCGCAGCGATAGTCCTGAGAAGGTAATCCAGATCCGCCGCTGTGCGTGCGTGGTCAAGGGTGGCCGCCGCTTCAGCTTCACCGCAATGGTGGTGGTGGGGGATCGTTCGGGCCGGGTCGGCTGGGGCTATGGCAAGGCGATCGAAGTGCCGATGGCGGTCGAAAAGGCCGTGAAGGCGGCGCAGCGCAACATGATTTCGATTCCGGTGGTCAACCACACCGTTCCGCATCGCGTCATCGGTCACTACCGTTCATCGCGCGTGCTGCTGCTCCCCGCTCCTCCGGGAACGGGCATCATCGCAGGTGAAGGGGTCCGCTCGGTTGTGGAGTCGGTCGGCATTACCGACATTCTGACGAAAGCCTACGGGTCGACGAACCCGATCAATCTCGTGAAGGCGACATTCAACGGTCTACAGCAGCTCCGGACACGCGACCAGATCGCCCGGCTGCGGGGAGTGGAACTCTGATGATTCTCGATGACGTTCACCGCGGAATCGTCAAGCGGCGCGAGCGCAAACGGCTCGGCCGCGGTATTGGTTCCGGACAGGGCAAAACCGCCGGTAAGGGGCACAAGGGCCATTCGAGCCGTTCGGGCTTCAGCCGGCGTCTCGGATTCGAAGGCGGCCAGACGCCGCTGCTCCGTCGCGTTGCGAAGCGAGGCTTCAGCAACAAATACTTCGCAGCCGACGTCGCGATCGTGAATCTCGCGGACCTCGAGGCGGCTTTCGACAAGGGAGCCACCGTCAACGCCGCGAGCCTCGCCGAAAAGGGTTTGATCCGCGCGAATGCCGATGTCGTCAAGGTTCTCGGCAACGGCCAGCTCACGAAGAAGCTGACGGTTGAAGCGCATCGCTTTTCGAAATCGGCCGAGGCGAAGATTACCGCGCAGGGAGGCACCGTCACGAAGATCGCCAAGTTGTAAGCGACTCGAAGGGAGTGCGTCGCCATGCTCAATAAGCTGTTGATGGTCTTCCGGATTCCGGAGCTCCGGCAGAAGGTGTTTCTTACCCTTCTGCTGCTGTTCGTCTACCGCATGGGATGGCACATTCCCTTGCCGTTCGTCGATCAGGACCAGATGTTTCAGGGCATCCGCGACCTGAAGAACGACCAGGCGGGCCTCGGACAGATGATCCAGGTCGTCTCGCTGTTCTCTGCGTCGGACATCGGCAGCAGCACCATCTTCGGGCTGGGAATCATGCCGTACATTTCGGCATCGATTATCTTCCAGCTTCTCGGCAGCGTTTACCCCCCCCTGGAGAAACTCCAGAAGGAAGGGGAATCGGGCCGCCGGAAGATCAATGAATACACCCGATACGCGACCGTGCTGATCTGTCTGGTGCAAAGCTATTTCTGGATCCGCGCGCTTTCCAGCGGACTCGGCAGCGGCACCGGCTTCATCATGCCGGAATACGACACGTTCTACTACCACATGATCGGCACGATCACGATGACCACGGGAACCCTGTTCCTGATGTGGATCGGCGAGCAGATCGATGCCTACGGCATCGGCAACGGCATCAGCTTGCTCATCATGTCGGGAATTCTGGCCCGCATGCCGAGCGCCGGCTGGGAACTGTTGAGCCCCGCAATCAAGGAACGCACCGTCGCCATCGGAACCTCGACCGGTATCGATCGGCTGCTGCTGCTGGTCATCATGTTCGTCGGCGTCGTGATCTGGGTCATCATGATCACCCAGGGACAGCGTCGAATTCCGATTCAGAGCGCCAAGCACGTTCGCGGCCGCCGCGTCATGGGTGGACAGCGCCAGTCGCTTCCGCTCCGCGTGAATCAGGCAGGCGTGATGCCGATTATTTTCGCATCCAGCCTGCTCATGTTCCCGATGCTCCTGTTCAGCCAGCTCGCCAACTGGTTCCAGTCGGAGTGGCTGCACATCCTTGCGGATGCGTTCGGCCGAGGGCAAGGGTTCGTCTACAACCTCTGTTACGTCGCGCTGATCTACTTCTTCTGCTACTTCTGGACCGCCATCACATTCAACCCGAAAGACATGGCGGAAAACCTTAAGGATTACGGTAGTTTCATTCCCGGCTACCGCCCCGGTGCACGCACCGCCGCGTACCTGGAACAGGTGATGGTGCGCATCACCTTCGTCGGCGCCGCGTTCCTGGCAGTCGTAGCGATCATCCCGACGATCGTGGCGGCATCGATGGGGATTCCGTTCCTCATTGCGAGCTTCTACGGCGGAACCGGCCTGTTGATCGCCGTCTCGGTTGTTCTCGACCTGGTCCAGAAGATCGACAGCCACCTCGTCATGCGGAACTATCCGGGGTTGCTTGAATCGGACAATTGATCGCGAGTGATCACGCTTAAGAGCGATCGCGAAATTGGCCTGATGCGCGAGGCGGGATCGATCGTCGCCGAAGCACACCGCATCGCCCGTTCGTTGATTCTCCCCGGCGTAACGACGCGTGAAATCGACGCCGCGATCGCTGCGCTTTTTCGCGAGCGGAACGCAACGCCCCTCTTCTTGAATTTCCCCGGAAAGGTCCCCTTTCCGGCGGTGACCTGTATTTCGGTGAATGAGCAGGTCGTTCACGGCATTCCGGGAGACCGGCAGCTCAAGGAAGGTGACATCGTCAGCGTCGATACCGGGTGCCGGCTCAACGGCTGGTGCGGCGACGCCGCCTGGAGCTACCCGGTCGGCGAAGTCGATGCGGCAAAACAGAAGCTGCTCGAAGTCGGCCGGCAGATTCTCGAGATCGCCATTGAGGAAATGGGCCGGCAAAAGTTCTGGTCCGGGGTTGCCACGGCAATGCAGCGGAAGGCGAAGGGTGCCGGCTTCTCGCTGGTCGACGACTTCGTGGGACATGGAATCGGCCGGGAGATGCATGAGGACCCGCAGGTGCCGAACGTTCCCGGGAAACTGACGCGACATGGCGATTTTGAGCTGAAGAAGGGACTGGTCCTCGCGGTCGAACCGATGCTCAACATGGGTTCCAAGCAGGTCAAGGTTCTGGCGGACCACTGGACCGTGGTCACGCGGGACCGCCAGCCGAGCGTCCATTTCGAGCATACGATCGCTCTGACCGGGTCCGGTCCGGAGCTTCTGACGGCGGGAGTGGGGGAGTAACGGGCGGGGCGGGGCTTTGAGCCGGAAAACCGACGAGAATTCGGGTCCGGAATACTTGTCGAAAAGTTGCCGGGAGGCTTATAATCCACGCCAACCTCGTCCGGGGAGGGCGCTCCCCGTATGGGAAGAGCTGCCGTTGGCTGCCAAGAGCTTCCAGGGCGGGTGCTTTGCCCGACTGCTCGATTCATCGGGCTTCCAAGAGATCCATCAGGCGGAGTGTTATTGTTCCATGAAAGTCCGGGCAAGCGTCAAGCGAATTTGTGAGGGATGCAAGATCGTGCGCCGTCGCGGGAAGATCTTCGTGATCTGTTCGGCCAACGCGCGTCATAAGCAGCGCCAAGGTTAGTGCGGAAGTTCCGCCGCGCACCCGATCAGGCTGTGCGGCCATCTGCCCCTTGTGTGCACTTTAGTGAAATTGAAGATTGAGCGGAGCGACTCATGCCACGTATTCAGGGTGTCGACGTTCCTAACGGAAAGCCGACCTATATCTCGCTGACTTATCTGTATGGGGTCGGTCGGGCGCGCTCGATCAGCATCTGCCAGACTCTTGGCCTGAATGCTCTGGCCAAGGCGTCGGACCTGACCGAAGACGAGATCGCGCGGATCAACAACTACCTCGACAAGGAAGTCATGATCGAGGGGCAGTTGCGGCGGAGCGTCCAGCAGGACATCGCGCGGCTGCGTGAAATTCATTGCTATCGGGGACTTCGTCATCGTCGCGGCTTGCCGGTTCGCGGGCAGCGGACTCGTACGAACGCCCGCACCCGCAAGGGTGTGAAGAAAACGGTCGCCGGCAAGAAGGGCGTTAAAGACATGCGTTAGCATCCGCTGCCTTTTCGGCGGCGATGCTCGTGGGGAAATTTTCTGGCTGCGGCGGATTGCGATTCGGCCATCCGCCGTCCGGAGGGGACAAGGTCTTGGGAAAGTCAAAGCGGCGTAAGGTGCGGCGTAACGTGACCCGTGCGGTCGCGCACATCAAAGCGACCTTCAACAACACGACGGTGACGATCACCGATCTGAACGGCGACGTCCTCTGCTGGGCGACGGCCGGAACCTCGGGCTTCAAGGGAAGCCGCAAAAGCACTCCCTTCGCGGCGCAGCGTGCCGCGGAGACCTGTGCCGAGCGCGCCTCGAAGTTCGGCGTGAAGGAGATCGAAGTTCGCGTGAAGGGTCCGGGTTCGGGTCGCGAGAGCGCGATCACCGGCTTGCAGAGTTCCGGCATTTCGATCCGGGCGATCGAAGACGTCACTCCGCTTCCGCACAACGGCTGTCGTCCTCCCAAGCGGCGCCGCGTCTAGTTCCAACGGGTTTTCAGATTCGATCAAGATCATCCGGAGAGTGTTCACGTCGAATCGTTGGCTGACCGACCGGCGACCGGGGCAGCAGATCAGATTCCGACGTTCCGGCATCAGCCGGCCTCTCACGGATCGCAAAGTTCTACGACGAAATTTTTCTGAGTGTCGCTCAATTCGGAGAAACGGGTATGCGAATCCGTTGGCGTGGTTTGGAACTTCCCAGTCGAGTGGCTCCTGATCGGGATACTCTGACCTCTACATACGGGCGCTTTGTGGCCGAGCCATTCGAGCGCGGCTTCGGTGCGACGATCGGGAACAGCCTCCGTCGCATCCTGCTTTCCAGTCTCGAGGGAAGCGCCGTCACCCGCCTCAAGATTCAGGGAGTTCAGCACGAGTTCTCGACGATTCCGGGCGTCGTCGAAGACGTCACCGAAATCTGCCTCAACGTGAAGTCGCTCGTGGTCAAGATGTCGGCCGTGGGAACCCGCACGCTTCGCATCGAGAAGCATCAGCGCGGTGTCGTCACCGGCGCCGACGTGATCACCGACCACGAAGTCGAAGTGATCAACAAGGATCTCGTCATCGCCACAATGACTGACGACGTTCCGTTCAATCTCGAAATGACGGTTCGCAACGGCCGCGGCTACGTCCCGGCAAGCGAACACGCCGACAAAGAGCAGGAAGTCGGAGTCATTCCTCTCGACGCAACCTTCTCCCCGGTTGTTCGCGTTCGCTACCGCATCGAAGACACGCGCGTCGGCCAGCGGACCAACTACGACAAGCTCATCCTGGAAATCTGGACCGACGGCACCGTCGCTCCGGATCTTGCCCTGGTGGAAGCGTCGAAGATTCTCCGCAAGCACCTGAGCCCGTTCATCAGCTACCGCGAGCCGGGACCGGAGCTTCCGCCGGAATCCGGACTCAAGGGAATGCTCGAATCGACGGGTTATTCTCCGGTCGACCTCGAGCTCGAAGAGAAGCTGGGGCAGAGCCTCGCCGAGCTCAACCTGTCGGTCCGGGCGACGAACTGCCTCGAATCGGAAGGAATCAACACTGTTCGCGATCTCGTCAGCCGATCGGAGGATCAGCTGCTGCAGGTCCGCAACTTCGGCGAGACGACCCTGCAGGAAGTTCGCGATCGCCTCGGCGCGATCGGGCTTCGTCTCGGCATGAAGGTTCCGCATCATACATCGGCCGGTTGATCGCGACGAACGCGGTTCACCGAAACGTTTTTGAAAACACGACTGACAACCGTCGGTCCCGTTTCCAGATTGTGAAGTCCCATGCGACACAAGAAGTCAGGCCGCAAGCTCGGCCGCAATTCGTCCCACCGTAAGGCGATGTTCAAGAATATGGCGACGAGCCTGATCCGCTCGGCACGCGTCGACGAAGACGCTGTGGGGAAACAGAAGGTCCCCGGTCGCATCGTGACCACGCTCGCCAAGGCCAAGGAACTCCGGCCCATTGTCGAGAAGCTCGTGACGATGGCCCGCAAGGCGTCGGTTCACACCGCGGGAGCCGCGGAATTCGCCACGACCGCAGAGCGCAACAGCGACGAATGGAAGAAGTGGCGGAAGTCGCCGGAGTATCAGAAGTGGAACCAGGCGATTGCACCGGCTGTCGCTCTTCGTCGCCGTGCGTTCGCCGCGCTCCGCGATCGGGATGCCGTCGACGTCCTCTTTAACGAGCTCGCAGCCCGCTTCGCGGACCGTCAGGGAGGATACACTCGCGTGGTGCGCCTCGCCACCGTCCGCCTGGGCGATGCCGGCCGGCATGCCATCATCGAGTTCGTCGGCGAGCGAGACCGGGTGAAGTCGGGCCGCAAGCGACGCGCTCCGGTCGTCGCCGGAGAGAAAGAGACTGCGGCAGCGGCAGAGTAGACTGCCCAGATTGTTGCGGAGCCTGTTGTCGGAGAAAGGAATTTCCACAACATGTCTCAGATCGGTCCGTTCGACTTCACGCGGGCGATGCGCCGGCTCTGCGAAGACGTCACGCGCCGGATGGACGAATTCGAGCACATTCGGCTCGACGAGGTGGCGGTCACCTTCGCACAGGCCCGTCGCCGCGTCCCTCATGGGCTCCAGGCGAAGCTCACGCCCCTTCGCTTCAACGGAGGCTCGCTCATCACCCGCCGTTCGGGACAGCTCTGGACCGTCGAACGGCTCTTCGACGGCGACCGTGAGATGCTCTACATCCTCACGTTCTATCTGCCGCGGTTTCTCGACCACTGCTTTCGTGAGAAGATGATCACCATCTTCCACGAGCTGTACCACATCAGCCCCGACTTCGACGGCGACATCCGCCGCATGGGGGGCCGGTATCACGTCCATTCGCACAGCCAGCGCGAGTACGACCAGCTGATGGAAGTTCTCGTCGACCGTTACCTCGCGATGTCTCCTCCGCGCGAGCTGTACTCGTTTCTCGACGCGCGGTTTCGAGGCCTCTGCTCGAAGTACGGGGCTGTCGTCGGCAAGGTTGTGCCGATCCCGAAGCTCGTGCGAGTCCCCGACTCGAAGACGGCTTAAGGGGACTGCAATCAGATCGCCCCGGCAACTTCGGTAATGGCCGAAATCGCGGCGTCGATCTCACCCTCGGTCGTAAACGGCCCGACGCTCAGACGGACCGTGCCGCCGCTCTCCAGCGTTCCAAGGCAGCGGTGGGCCCCGGGCGCGCAGTGCAGACCGGCTCTCGTTTGTACGTGAAAGTTTTCATCCAGAATCGAGGCTAGAATCTGCGGCTCATAGCCTTCGATGGTAAAACTCACGACGCCGACTCGATCATCCGGATCGGTCGAGCCATGAACGACGATCGCGGGATTTCCGGAGAGCCCGTCGATCAACCGTTCCGTCAAGCGCCGCTCGTGCTGTCGAAGCGAATCGATCCCCTGCTCGTCGATCCAGGCGAGGGCCGCTTCCAGTCCGAACAGCCCCGGTGCGTTGTGATTGCCCGACTCATACTTGTCGGGGAGCGTCGAAGGCTGCTGTTCCTGCTCGCTGACGGAACCAGTGCCCCCCTGCCGAAAACTCCGCAGCCGTTCTTCCATACCGCGGCCGAGGACGACGAGCCCGGTGCCGAGCGGACCGAGCAGCCCCTTGTGTCCCGGGGAGCAAAGCACATCGATGGGAAGTGCGGACATGTCGATCGGAACATGCCCCGCGGTCTGGGCGGCATCGACAACGAAGACCGCACCGGCACGGCGCGCGAGTTCTCCGACCTCGGCGATCGGCTGCAGCACGCCGCTGACGTTGGAAGCGTGAATCAGCGAGACGACCTTCGTTCCCGGTCGAATCGCTTCGCGAAAACGGGCGACATCAATCCTGCCATCCCGTTCCGCTGGAACATGCGTGACTTCGACATTCCAGCGGTCCTTCAGCTCGCGCAGCGGCCGCAGAACGGAATTGTGCTCGATTGCCGACGTCACGACCCGATCGCCCGCGTCGATCAAGCCGTGGAGCGCGAGGTTCAGACTGTCTGTGCCGTTAAATGTGAACAGGACGCGATTCACGTCCGCCGCACCGAAGAGATCAGCGGCCCGTTTACGGCAACGGTCGACGACCCGCTGAGACTCCATCGCCTCGCCGTAAGCCCCCCGCCCGACCGCGGCCCCGATCTGCCGGTTGTACCGATCGACGGCGTCATAAACTGCGGCGGGCTTTGGAAAGCTGGTCGCGGCGTTGTCGAGATAAATGCGCTGCATTGTCGATCTGGCGATTGCGGAGTGCGAATTGAATGAAACAGATCCTGACCGTCGATTCTGCTTCGACTGGAAGCCTGGAGCCCGACCACCCGAAGCCCGCTAGCCGCCGATCGAGTACATCGGACGGGCCGGCTGGATGAAACGGGCGGTGTTGATCTCGTGCCCTTCTTTCTTGGCAGCGATCGAATTGCGCATCGCGCCGGCGATTTCTTCGTCACTCCCCCCGTCGCGGAGAAGGCCTCTCAGGTCAGTCTCTTCGAGACTGAACAGGCAGTTGCGCAGCTTGCCGTCGGCGGTGATGCGGAAGCGGTTGCAGCTTGCGCAGAACGGCTGACTCACCGACGCAATGAATCCGACGCGTCCGACGCCGTCCTCGAAGGCGAACTCGGTAGCAGGTGCGGACCGGTCGGACTGGTTGAGCGGAAGGAGCGGCATGATCCCCCGCGAAAGAACTTCGATAATCTCGTGTGCAAACAGAACGCGTTCGCGCTGCCAGGCGGCATCGGCATCGAGCGGCATGTATTCGATGAAGCGGAGATCCACTCCGGTCTTCCGTGCAAAGTGCCCAAATGGAACGATCTCTTCTTCCGTGAGCCCGCGGACGGATACGGCGTTCACTTTGACCGGATGGAAGCCGACGCGCTGCGCCTCGGCGATTCCCACGAGCACTTTCTCGAATCCTTCCCGGCGGGTGATCTGCTTGAACTTGGCGGGACTCAGGGCATCGAGGCTGACGTTCAGCCGGCGAAGTCCCGCGTCGTAAAGCGATCTTGCCTGCTCCGCCAGCAGTATGCCGTTCGTGGTGAGCCCGATGTCTTTGATCTCGGGAATCGCGGCGATCTTCTCGACGAGCACGGGAAGGTCCCGTCGAACGAGAGGCTCTCCCCCGGTCAGGCGAATCTTGTTGACTCCGAGCGTGACGGCAACGCGCACGACCCGTTCGATTTCCTCGAACGTCAGCAGTTTCGACTTCTCGACGAACTCGACGTCTTCCGCCGGCATGCAGTAGAAGCAGCGGATGTTGCAGCGATCGGTCACGCTGATCCGCAAGTTCGTGTGTGTGCGGCCGAACGAATCGATCAGCTGCGGGAGCAGAGGACCGGACGTCGGGCTGCCGGGCTGCGGGTCTTGTGTGTTCATCATTGGAGTCCTAACTTTTGACTCCCGAGTTCTGTTCGCCGACGCCCGGGTGGACCCATTCCGTGCTTCCGTCGTCCCAGTTTTCCTTCTTCCAGACAGGGACGCGGACCTTGAGCTCATCGATCAGGAATTGTCCCGCTTCGAACGCCTGCCTGCGATGCGGCGAACTCACGGCGATTGCCACGCTGATATCACCCAGCTCGAGTCGGCCAAGCCGGTGAACAATTGCGATATTCTCAACCGGCCATCGCTCCCGTGTTTCCGCTTCGAGCTCTGCCAGTTTTGTTTGGGCCATTTCAGGATACGCGTCGTAAACGAGTGCGATCGTCCTGCGGCCGTCGGTCATCTCTCGAACGGTTCCAAGAAAGAGGATGACGGCACCGGATTGAGTCGAACGGACTCGCTCGGTGAGGGCGGCGTAATCGATTTCTTCGCGTGTGAGCTCGATCATCAATCAACCTCCGCTCACCGGAGGAAAACAGGCGATCTGGCTCGTCTCCGCGAGTGCCGTCTGATCGTTCGCGTACTCCATATCGACTGCAACGAGCAGATTTGGCAACAGCGGCGATAAGCCGGGGAACCGCTCCCGGAGCGCGACTTTCAAGTCGGCAACGCGGGCCGGATCTGGAATGTCGACCTCGACCTGCGGGGCGCCGGCCAGATCGCGGGCCCGGGCAAAGAGTTGAACGTCGACCTTCATGAACTCTCGAAACCTCGTTAAGACATCACCAGCTTGTGAAGAGGTGTGGTCAGTTTTTTCTGAATCTCGGGCATCAGTCCGTAGGAAAGAGCCATCAGTTTGATCGGGTGGAGCGTGGGAACCGTCGCCCCCTGCTCCATCTGAATTCGGCAACTGCTGCACTCCGTGACACCGATGTTCAAGTCGCCCGCTCGCATCCGCGAAATGAGCTTCCAGCCGATGCGAATTGACGTCGGGAAATTCTCTTCGGTCAGTCCGAACGCCCCGGCCATTCCGGAGCACCCTTCTTCAATCTTATGCAGCCGCAGTTGGGGAATCAAAGACATGAGATTCCACAGCGGCGTGCCGGTCTGAAGGGCCTTGAGGTGGCAGGGCGTGTGATAGCCGACGTCCAGGTCGAGCGGCGCAAAGTCGGTCCTTAATTGACCTTGGGCGTGCAGCGACTCGAGGTAGGCTCCGGCGTCGATGACCTGGGACGCAACGAGCTCGACGTCCGGGTGATCGAGCAGCTTCGGATATTCCTGCTTCAGACAGATTGCGGCGGAGGGTTCGGTGCAGATGATCGGCAGCCCCTCGCGGGCGAGTTCCGCCAGTTCGCGGACGTTCCGCTCCGCAACAACGCGCGCCGCCGCAAGATCGCCCGCCGTGATCATTGCCATCCCGGAACCTGTCTGCCCCGGCGGTGCATAGACGGGAATGCCGTTATGCTTGAGCACCGCGACGAAGGCTCGCGCCAGTTCCGTGTCGTAGAAATTTGCGTACTCGCTCACGAAGTAGACAACCGGCTTTTTGCCTGAACGGTTCTTCGTAAGCCGCAGCAGGTCGCGGCTCGCCGAACGAAGAAACGAACGGCGCGCGAAAAGCGGAAGCTTACGGAGACGCGAAATGCCAAGCGTCTTTTCGAGCAGCCAGCGCGCGGTTGGGTTGCCGATCGTCCAGTTCACCGCCATCGAAGCGGTACTTCCGAGCGCACCGAACGAATGGATGCGCGATAGCAGCCAGTCGGCGCCGAACAGTCCGTTGGCCGCAACGTAAGCCGCCTTGGCCTCGATCATCAACTGCGGGATGTCGACATTCGCAGGGCACTCGAGCTGGCATTGCTTGCAATTGAAGCAAAGATCGCTGAGGGCCTTCATGGTCGGCGATGCGATCTCGCGCGGGTCCAGAATCCCGTTGGCGTAATCGCGCATCACGTTCGCCTTGGCCCTTGGGCTCGCCTCTTCGCGAACGTCGATTCTCAGAAACGGGCACATTCGCGAATCCGCATCCTGCGTGCGGCAGGTTCCGCACCCGTTGCAGCTCGCCGCGGAACGCGTCAGATCCTGCGGCTCCCAGCGCAGCTGCAGATCGACGACCTGCGGCGCGGGGACGGCGGCCGGACGGATATTGCGCTGCGTGATGTGCGGATCGTCGCTGACAATTTTGTTTGGATTCAGAAGATTCTGCGGATCGAACAGCTCCTTCACCTGCTGAAAGACACGGTAGAGCGGGCCGTATTGCGAGCGGATGAAGGCCGTCCGCGAAAGCCCGTCACCATGCTCGCCGCTGATTGTTCCGCCGACCGAAAAGACGACCTGGTAGAGATCGCGCGCGATGGCTTCGAGTTTGGGTCCATCCTGAGGAGACGGCGCGGGAAGAAACGGACGAAGGTGCAGCTGCCCGGCCGCCGCGTGCGAATAGAGCGACGCCGTGACTTCGTGCACCTGGAATACCTTCTGCGCCCGCAGAAGGAACTCGTGAATGGCCTCCGGGGGAACGGCCACGTCTTCCACGAAAGGAATCGGTCGCGTGTACCCTTTGAGCCGATTGAGCATCGGGACCACTTTCCCCGGCAGCGACCAGAGAAACTCGACATCGTCGTTCGTGTAGGCCTGATAGGCGACGTACACGCTCGGGTAAATGTCGCGGACCGCCTTGATCACCATCGAAATCCGGTCGCGAATCTGCCGGTCGCTGAATCCCGTCTGCTCGACAATCAGCGCCGCTTCGGCCGTCGGTGAAATGATCTGTTCGAACCGGGGATCCGCCTCCCGAGCGAGAGTGAGCAACCGCCGATCGAGAAGATCGCACGCGCTCGGCTGCTGCCGCGCAATCGACTGGACCGAGCGAAGCGCCGGTTCCGTCTGGCCGAACAGCAGCAGCACCACGCCGCGAAAGGCGGGAAGCGGAGCCGTGTGAAGCGTTGCCGCGGTGAATAGCGCGAGCGTTCCTTCCGAGCCGACCAGCAGGCGCGGTATGTGAAGACTGCGCCGAGTGAGCACGCCGCGAAGGTAGTAGCCGCTACAGTTTCGGACGAGTTGCGGTTGTCGTTCCTGAATCAACCCCTCATGTCCGGCAAGAAGCTGCGCGAGCCGACTGGTGAACTCCCGTTTTCGTTCCGAAGCGGCATCTCGGTCCCCGGTTCCGTCAGCGTTGACGTGGTCCGTCTCGGCCGCGAGGCTCTCGTTGCCGAACTCAACGACCGATCCGTCGGCTAGTACAGTTTCAATTCTCTCGACGTGGTCCCGGGTCGAGCCAACGCGCACCGAATGCGAGCCGGCCGCATCGACCGCAAGCATTCCGCCGATCGTCGACACCGCGGTATTGGAAGGATCGGGTGGAAAGTAACGCCCCGTAGCGGCGAGCGCATTGTTCAACTGATCGCGAACGATTCCCGGCTCGACGCGGACGGTGTCCTCGCCGATGCTCACGACCTGGCGCATGTGACGCGAGAAGTCGACGATGAGGCCTGCGCCGATCGATTGTCCTGCCACTCCCGTTCCGGCGCCGCGGGCGATCAGCGGAATCTTCCGCTCTGAAGAGTAGCGTGCGAGGGTGACGACATCGTCCCGATCTTTGGGGAATGCGACACCGAGCGGCTCCACCTGGTAAATGCTCGCGTCGCTGGAATACATCGAGACGGCAATCGGATCGCTCCGCAGCTCGCCTTTCAGGAGCCCGGCCAGATCCTCCGTCATTCTCCGACGTTGTTCTTCCACAATGCTTTGCAATGAACTGAGGAGTGATTGTCTGGGAAACTCAGGAAGAGCTGAGGCGCTTCAACTTCCGCGATTTGCAGCTTCGTCGAGCCTCCTGGCCTCCTGGCGATATCGCTCGGCGGTTTCCAGATTGAAGGCGGGATGACTTTCTCCCAGATCCGCCTGGGTGTACCGCGCAGCGCACCGGTAGCAGACGAGCACATCCTTCATGAACAGAG
>JBFWWA010000032.1:0-15170 GCA_050246455.1 Planctomycetaceae bacterium | reverse complement strand
ACGTGTGCGATGCGTAGAGCTCATCCCAGCCCTCGACGTGCGATCGGCCGACTGTCTCGCGAAATGAGCGGCCATGGAAAGGCGCAAGCGACGGGCGCAATGTCCCATCGACCGGAGTCTTCGCGTTCTTCTCGATCCGATTGGCGACCGGAGTCGTCTTCGGCTGCGCGCCGCAGTATTCGAGAATTGTCGGCGTGATATCGACAAAACTCACGCGCGCGTCACAAACAGCCGCATCGGTCTGCCCCGGCACGCGGACAATCAGCGGCAGTTCAATGCCCGGCTGGTAGAGCGTTGTCTTCGCGCCGGGAAACGGCGGACCGTTGTCGCTGGTCACAATGAGAATCGTGTCGTCCCAATGCCCGGTTTCTTTCAGTCCTTTGATCAGGGCGGCCAGACCCTGATCGACGCGGGCGATCGATTCGTAATACTCCGCGAGCTCGGCCTTCACCTCCGGCAGATCCGGAAGCCAGGGGGGAACAATCATTTCTTCTGCCCGAAACCTTTCGGGAGTGACGCCGGGGTACCCGCCGCGGGGCTTGTTCGCGAATCCCGCCGCTGCACGATGCGGATCGGACGGACAGAAGTAGAGAAAGAAGGGACGGTTGTCTTTTTCGGCAATCCATTCCCGCGCGTTCGCCGCCATGGCGACGGGGTTACGATGTCCCTGCGTCTTCTCGTTGTGATAGGAATCGAAATGAAACGTCTTTTCAGGTTCGACGTGCACCTTTCCGATCGAACAGACGCGGTATCCGGCTTCGCTCAACAGCACCGGCAAGGTCGGCAACTCGGCAATGGTCTGGAAGCGGTGATAGGAATGCTGGAGTCCGTATTGGCCCGTGGCATGTCCGAATCGGCCGGTGAGAATCACGCCGCGGCTCGGGCTGCAGCTTGCCGTGGTGCAGCAGGCACGCGTGTAACGCGTTCCTTCCGTCGCAAGCTGATCGATGGCGGGTGTGCGTGCGAGCTTATCGCCGTAGCAGCCGAGCTGCTTCCCCATGTCGTCCGCGACAAAGAGGACGACGTTTGGCCGTTTCGGTTGCGGCTCAGCTCCAATCGTCGTTCCGGCCATCGCCGCCATTGCGACGATCAGAAATGAAAAGCGATGCATCGATGCGCCTTTCCGATAGAAACAAAGGTGCCGACGGCGAAAGTCGTCGGGATGTCGCGAAATGCTCTACGCGGCTGTTGTGGGAACGTCAGCTGAATCAACGACGTTCTAGGGAACGGCCTTCGTCTTCTCTGCGAGCACGCTCAGCGTGTGGTTCACCAGTCGCACAACGTACTGGTTCGAATCCTTCGCCGCCAGTTCGAGGGCGGCATGTGCCGGCCGGGCTTTCGGACCAAGGTCGTCGATTGCGTCGGCCGCAAGAATTCGCACCGCCTCTTCGGGGCTCTTCAGATGCTCAATCAGCACCGGCAAACCGGTGGCTTCGTCACCAAGAGTGCAGATCGCGGAGGCGGCGGCCACGCGCACGGAGGGTGACGAATCTTTGAGCGCGGCAACAACTCCCTTGCGAGCTGCATCGAGCGAGGCCGATCGCGCCTTTGCGTCTTCAGACTGCAACTTTTCCGTATCAGATGCCGGGCTTTCTTCATTCTCTTTTGACGTCTGGTCTCGGCGGCGCGATCTCACGGGCCGGTCGTCGTCGAGTGCTCCGATTCTCTGAACCGCCCAGAACCGGACGGCGGCATCGGGATCTTGGAGAGCCGCCACGAGCTTGTCGATGCCGGCCGAGCCGCGCACACGGAATGTGGCGACCTCATGAATGCGATCGAGCGGGAGCGGGTTGTCGGCCTTTCGGGCGACTGCGTAAATTCCTTCTTTCCCGGCGCGGGAAACCATCTCCGGTTCGGGAAGCAGGCCGGTGTCGATCGTCTGCTGCATCCACTCGACATGCGCTTTTTGCATGCGATCGAGGATGTCCTGATACTTCGGCAGCCGGGCCAGATTGTGAATTTCGTGCGGATCGCTCTCGAGATCGTAGAGTTCTTCTGGCGGTTTCCGATTCCGCATGAAGAGCTTCGTCTGATCGTTGAGCTGGCCTCCTTCGCTCAGGCGGCGGAACTCTTTCATCGTCGGGCCGACTTCCGCATAGGTGAGAAACTGCGCGTACGGGCGTTGCGGCTCGTAATTGCGGATGTACTTGTAGCGGACGTCCCGCACTGCGCGGATGACGTCGTACCGCTCGTCCATCCGGTCGCGGGCGGCGTGGATGTATGTCCGTGGCTCTCCCGCCTGATCGCCGAGAAACGCTTTTCCCTGGAGATGCTCGGGAACTTTGACGCCGGCGAGCGACAGGACCGTTGGTCCGAAGTCGACGAAGCTCACCAGCCTCTGCGAAACCGTTTCCGGTTTGATCTGTCCCGGCCAGCGGATGATCAGCGGCACGCGGATTCCGGAATCGTACAGCCATCGCTTCGCACGCGGCAGACCGACGCCGTGATCCGAAAAGAAGAACACGATGGTGTTGGAAGTCAGCCCGTCCGCTTCAAGTTCTTTGAGGATCTCGCCGGCGCGGCGGTCCATTTCGGTGACGAGCTCGAAGTACCGCGCCCAGTCACGGCGAACGACCGGAGTATCGGGATAGTACGGCGGCAGCTCCATCTTGGCCGGATCCTGTCGCTGCTCCGGCTTCAAGTCGGCCGTCAGTTTCAGAAACTCCGGTTCTTCGGTCCGGATCTGCGATTCGTGCGTGCAGGTGATGTTCACGACCGAGAAGAACGGCTGACCCGGCTTTCGCTTCCGCCAGTGAGCGCGCGGGCTCGACTCGTCCCAACTCTCAGGCGAATGGTCGAAGTTGTAATCGGTCTTCGAATCGTTGGTGCAGTAGTAGCCCGCCTCTCGCAGGTATTGCGGAAAGCATTTGATGAGCGCGGGAAGCACCGCTTTCGATCGCATATGCTCGGAGCCGATCGATGTCGGATACATCCCGGTGATGAGGCATGACCGGCTCGGCGCACAGACGCCGGCGACGGAAAAAGCGTTGACGTACCGCGCACCGGTTGCGGCGAGCTTGTCAAGGTTCGGCGTGATCGCCTTCCGGTCGCCGTAACAGCCGAGGTGCGGGCTCATGTCCTCGCAGGTAATCCAGAGGATGTTCGGACGGCTCGGCGCTGCCGGGGGGGCCTCGGCCGGCTCGTTTTGGGCGCGCGCGACCGTGGCGGAAACAGCGAGTAACGCGACCGGTATCCAGAACAGGAAACCGGACCGACGGGCAACCGATCTCGGAAGCATGATTGGGATTGGCCTGGTGACGTGGGAGCGCTCAAGTCCAATTCTGCCGATGGTGAAGGGGGGGCGTCAACGCCGGAGCGACTCAAACTTCAGGCAGGGCTTCGATTTGTCGCGAGTCCTGAATTGGAGACTTCGCCTTTAGCACGTTTGAGCGAACTGACCGGTTGTCTACGGTTCGCCGCGGATTCGAGGGAGAAACTGCCGATCCATCCCTTGCGACGGTCGGGAAACGGCCGACCTGCCGTGAAAATCCGGAAAACATCCCTATTTCCGGGATCGGCCGGAACTTACGCTCGCGCGGGGACGTCGAAAGGGGGAGATGGTCCGCAGGGGCGGTGCCGGGAGCGAAGAGACTGCGCGACGAGAGCCGTCAGTTTCCCGCTCCGCTCGCCTGCGAAGTTTCGGCGATCCTCTCGCGGCACTCCGGTAAACCATTTATGATGCGAGCGCTCCCAGGGCCGAGCTTGAGACAATGAGCGACCGAATTCCCGACGAACTCCTCTCAGCCTGCTTCGACGGCGAGATCACGCCCGAAGAGCGCGCCCGCGTCGATGCACTGCTGGCGAGCGATCCGCAGGCGCGCAAGTCGCTCGAAGAGTGCCGAAAACTTTCCGGCTATCTCCGTGAACTCGCCACGCCTCACGCGCCGACCGAGTTTTCCGCTGCGGTGATGCAGACAATTGAACGGCAGATGCTGCTCGGCCGGGTCGATGAGACGGCTTCCGTTCCCGCACCTCAACCGCCGAAGCGAACTGGGCGTTGGGCGTCCGGAGCCGTCCTGATGGCCGCAGCGGCCATGGTGCTCGTTGCCGTCTTTGTGGGTCGATTCGAGGACCACCGCATACCGGGCGAACAACTCGCCGGAGCGAAAGCGGTCCGGGACTTCGACGGTGCTGCCGCTCCGGAACTGGCGCGTAACGAAGCGCCGCTCGACGCGCCGGCCCGGATTGCGGGTACCGATGTCCGTAGCAGCGCGGAACGGAGTTTTGCCACCCCAGCTCCCGCCTCCCTCCCGACACCTTCCGCGCGCATGGAACCTGGAGCGAAGTCGCGCGAAAGCGGATCGACTCTTCGGAACGACAGTGAGTCGAGGCTTGTCTTCCATGACCTCAAGAACGTCGAGGTCGGTCAGGTGGTTGAAGCGATCGAACACAATGGCGGCCGTGTGGCGGTCGTCCGCTGCACCGTACTTGATCGCATGGATGGAGTTCGCGGTTTCCAGGCATTGCTCACGAGGAATTCGATCTCTGAAGATTTGCCGCAAGCGGTGTCGAGATCGTTGAAGGAGCAGGATCGCGCACCGAACGAGAGCAAGATTGAGGTCTCTGTACCCGCGCCGAGCGGAGACGAGTTGATCGGAGTCTTCGTCGAAGCGCCGCGCGAGCAGATCGCGGAAGTTCTGCGACAGATCCAATCGCTCGAACTGCAGGAGCTCGCCGTTGACGAACCGGTGGAATTCGAGCAGTTAAACAACCAGCTTGAAGGCGAAGCCGCACCGGAATCGCAGCATGCGGCCGAATTCGGCGACACCGTCGCCGACAAGAAAAATGCCGGGGATTCATCCCGGCTCGCGAAGGATGCCGCAAAGGATTCGAAAGTCGTTGCGTCCTCCCCGGCGACACGGCAATCGTCTGCCAGGCCGGCGGAGGATTTCTCTCCGAAGACGGGAATGACCGACCGCGCGCTGCGGCGCAATCTCGCCGGCAAATCGCAGATTCCGCGGCAGCGGCAACTCAATCTTCCGTCACAGATGTTCGAGCTCGGTCAACGCGGGCAGGATTCGGTCGGTAAGATGGGGCGTGACGTCCCCGCGAAAATCCGCGCACTCGCGGAATCCGGACCGAAGCGGCCGGTCGTAGCAGCCCGCCCTGATGCGCTGGCCGAGGGAGCCGCGCAGCAGCCAGGGGCGCCGGCGGAGCGTTCGATCGCGGCTTCGCCCGCAACCAAAGTCTCTGCCGATGAAAAGAACCGTGCTCCGGTGCAGGTGCTGTTTGTCTTCGTCGACAAGCGAAGTCCGTCTCCTGCTGTTCCGGCCAGGCCCTCCCCACCCGCCAAAGCCAAAGCACGGGGCGACAACGCGGCCCCGTCCAGGAACGACGGCGCCGCCTCGTAACGCTTCCCCGGCTGCATCGGTCGTTGATCCATCGCGATAAAACTCCGGCTGATGGCGCGCGCCGGGAGGTCGCCGACTGGACTTTCTTGACGAGACATCGGACATTGAACCCGCTGAATCGCGGTCCTGGTGACAATGGAGAAATGATGAATCAGGAAACGTACCGGACGACGCCGCTCGCTACGTCGAAGATGCCGCCCGGAATTCCGTACATCGTCGGCAACGAGGCGGCCGAGCGGTTCAGCTTCTACGGAATGCGCGGAATCCTCGTCATTTTCATGACGAAGTATCTGCTCGACGCGGCCGGCAAGCCGGCATTCATGTCGGACGAGGAAGCGAAGTATTACTTCCACCTGTTTGAAGCCGGAGCGTATCTCTGTTCGATCATCGGCGGGCTTCTCGCAGATGCTTTTCTCGGCAAATACCGGACGATCATGTACCTGTCGCTCGTCTACTGCCTGGGTCATGTCGCGCTCGCGGCGGACGAGACCCGGCTCGGGCTCGGCGTCGGATTGATCCTGATCGCGATCGGGGGCGGGGGAATCAAGCCGTGCGTTTCGGCGCATGTCGGCGACCAGTTCGGCAGTCAGAATCAGCACCTTGTGAGTCGCGTCTTCTCCTGGTTCTATTTTGCGATCAACTTCGGCGCGTTTTTTTCGATCATGATCACGCCGAGCCTGCTCGAGAATTACGGTCCGCGAATCGCCTTCGGACTGCCGGGCGTACTGATGTTTCTGGCGACCCTTGTCTTCTGGCTGGGGCGGAATCGTTATGTTCACATCCCTGCCGGCGGTTGGAAGTCGGTGCAGGAAGCGCTCAGCCCGGAAGGGCGGCGCGTGCTCCTCAATCTCGTGCCGCTTTACGTGCTCATTGCCGCATTCTGGTCGCTTTACGATCAATCGGGCTCGGCGTGGGTGCTGCAGGCGGAGGATCTCGATCGAAACTTCCTCGGCCGCAATTGGCTGGCGGGTGAAGTTCAAGCTGCCAATCCGATCTTCATCCTGATCTTCATTCCCATTTTCTCGTACGTCGTCTATCCGCTGATGGGGCGGTTGTTCGAGGTCACGCCGCTCCGCAAGATCGGTGTCGGGATGTTTCTTGCAGCGGCCTCGTTCGCGATCGCGGCAGTAATCGAATCCTGGATCATGAAAGGGGAAAAGCCGCACGCGCTGTGGCAGGTTCTCGCGATCGCCGTGCTCACCGCCGGGGAGATTCTCGTTTCGATCACCGGACTCGAGTTTTCGTACACGCAGGCGCCTCCGAGAATGAAATCGTTCGTTATGGCGCTCTACATGATGTCGATTGCCGCTGGAAACCTGTTTACCGCCCTTGTGAACAAGTTCATGATCCGGGATGACGGCACCAGCCGGCTGCACGGCGCAGACTACTACTGGTTCTTTGCCGGTCTGATGGTCGTGACCGCGGTCGTTTTTGTCATTTATTCAACGTTTTACAAGGGGCGGACGTACTTGCAGGACGAGTCCCCCGCGCAGGCTGGCCCTTGACGGTCCGTTGGCAAGCCTTCAACCTACGGGTTGAGACCGCCTGTGGCTCCTTGATGGGTTGCCTGCAACGGTTCGACTTCCGACGGGAAGTCAGCCTTCATTCACGGAAACCGATAACCTCAGAAATCGACCGAAAGGATTCTGCATCATGCGCTTGAACACGCTGTCCGGCTGTTTGGCAACGGCCTCGCTTCTCGTCTTCGCGGCCGGCTGCGACGCCGGAAAAAAGGGGGACTTCAAGGAAGTTCCGAAGGGGACGAAGGTCGTTGAGACCGCGCACCACCATCACGAGCACGGACCGCACGGCGGACACATCATCGAGCTCGGCGACGAAGAATATCACGCGGAAGTCGCCCCGAACGCCGAGAAGAAGGTCATCGACATCTACCTTCTGGGGCCGGACGGCAAGAAGCCTCAAACGACCGACGCCAAGGAAGCGTCGCTCAACCTGACCATTGCCGGCAAGCCGCACCAGCTCAAGGCGACCGCCGCTCCTTTGAAGGGGGAGCCGGAAGGACAATCATCTCATTTCGAAGCGGCCGTGAAGGATGAGATCCGGACCGATGTGAGCAACGTCGAAGCCCTCCGCGGGCAGCTGGTGGTGACAATCGGCGGCAAACAGTACACCGGGAAGCTCGACGACCATGACCATGATCACGACCATGATCATGAGCACGAAGCGAAAGAAAAGAAGTGAGCTCGACTTCGGGCGAGGCGGGGCCGACCGAGGCCGCCGACAGGACGCAAAATGCTCTTGCGGCGAATTCGGGAAAAGACTATCTAGGCCCCCCTCTCTCCCACCACTTTGAAATTCCCAACCAGAATCAGGGCGGATTCTCGCTCGGCCCCGTGGGCCGTGTGCTTGTCCTGCTCTGGAGTTTCTTCCTGATTGCAGGATTCTCCGTCGCTTCCTGGCTGGAGCCCGATCCGCGAGGATTCGGGACCCATCAAGGCCTCGGGTTTCCGCCCTGTTCCATTCGCCTGCTGTTCGGCATTCCTTGCCCGAGCTGCGGGATGACAACCAGTTTTTCCCATTTCACCCGAGGACAATTCGTGGAAGCCTCGCGAGCGAACCTCGCGGGGTTTCTGATGGCAAGCTTCTGTGCCGTGCAGATTCCCTGGTGCTGGGCGAGTTCCTTCCAGGGCCGACTTTGGGGAATCTCCCGGCCGGAAATCGTGCTTCTCATCGTCGTTCTGATTCTCTCCATCATCTGTCTGACTCAATGGCTTGCAAACGTTCTCAGGACGTAGCGCGCCTCAACACTTCCAGCTCGTTGAAGACTTCAATTCGCTGACGGTTTGACCGCCGTCGGACCTTTCTACTGCCGCCAATCCCGCCTCTCATAAAACTCATAACGTCCATTCGTTGCTGTCGAATGTCGCGACGCGCGCCAACGCGCTGCACGCTCGACGGCGCCGGTTATTCATCTCTCGGTAATTGTTGATTCGATCATCAGCCTCACATGAGGAGATTCTCGTCATGGATGACGAGACCATTTCCGGCGGTTCGCCGGAGGTAGAGTTCGTTCGTCGCGCCATCCCGGTGGGACAGCCCCGCCGGCCGCGCTCGCGAGCGTTCGGGACGTGGCTTCTGGCGCTCGTCTGTGCGCTCGCGGCGTCGCAGTCGGGCTGCTCGCTGTTCGTCATGGCGGGCAAAATGCTCTTCGGCGATCCCAAAGTCGATTGCAGCTTCAAGAAGGCGACCAAGACCGATCTCTCCAAGGAAGGACGTCGGATCCTCGTAGTCTGCTCGTCCCCCGATTCGATCAAAGACGAATTTCCCTCAGTCGACTACGACCTCCTCGACGGCGTCACGCGGCGGCTCAAGACGCACGGAATCAAGGTCGTGAACCCGGACGAGGTCGCAACTTATCTCGACGATCATGGCGGACGGTGGGAAGACGTCGGCGATATGGGCGAGCATTTCAATGCCGACTTCGTCGTCCACATCGACCTCACCCGGTTCACCTGCCGCGAAGAGAACAGCCCGTCGCTGTTGCGCGGGCAGGCGGAAGGACGCGTCCACGCCTACAGAATTGCCGACAGTCCCGCGGGCCAGCAGACCTCGGAAGTGATGGACCAGGAGTTCGTCTCGACGCATCCCTCCGGTTACCCCGTGTCGATCGACAAGAAATCGGCCAAGGTGTTCAACCGCGAATACATCGACCGCGTCTGCACGCAGCTTGCACAGTTGTTCTACGACCATCCGCTCAGCGAGGAGATCGACTGATGTTCGTCACCAGACGAATTCGCATCGCACTCATGTTGTTCGCACTCTTCGTCGGCGGGGCGGCGTCCGGCTGCAACTATGTCGTGATGCTCGGCTATCTCATCGGCGGTCCCCCGTCGATCGAGCCGGACTTCGACATCATGACGAAACAGTCGATGACCGATAAGGACGTCACCGTCGCGGTCGTCTGCTACGCGGGGACGGAACTGAAATGGGACTTCGACGAAGTCGACCATGAAGTTTCCAAATACGTGACCGGCCGGCTCTTCCTGCACAAGATTCAGGTTGTCAATCAGGACCGCATCCGCGACTGGATCGATAAGCATCCCGACTGGGACAAGCCCGAAGAGATCGGCGCTGCCTTCAAGACGAAGTACGTCGTTTACATCGACCTGCACAAATACAGCCTTTACGAAGAGAACAGCGCCAATCTCTTCCGCGGCCGCGCCGAAGCGCTCGTCAGTGTTTTTGAGATGGACGAAGAGGGGAACGGCGAGAAGATCTACACGAAGGAACTCAAATCGGAGTATCCGCTGGCGGCTCCGCGGGCCACTTCGGAAGTGACCTACGGCCGCTTCAAGAAGGAATACCTCTCGCGCCTCAGCGAAGAAATCGGCCGACTCTTCTACGAACACTACAACGGCGACGACATGGCCGATGCGATCTGACGGAGCAGGTTTCCGAAGTCAGGCTTGCCGAATCTACGCCCGCCGACCGGTCATCCGAAAACTGATGTCCGTGAGTCGGCTCATCTGGCTGACGAGCTTCGGGACGGAATCCAGTCCCATGATGAACATGAGGACGTAACGGAAGACCGCGAAAATGTCCCCCGCCTGCGCGGTCCCGTTCGCGCAGAAGTGGACGAGGGCTCCAACCATCACGGCGAGGATGAACAGTTCCATCACGCCGAAATTGATGGCTTCAGCGTCCGAAAGCCGGATCCGCCATTCGGCCGCACTCTGATAATGATCGCGAAGTTCATCGCGACTGCCGCGGCGGATCACGTCGACTTCCCTCTCCATTTCATCATGCAGTCGCTGGTTGTACCCGAGCGTGCGCTGCCGGTACGCAGCATTAAGAAGCCCCGCCGGAACGAGAAGGCCGATGCAGAGCGGAATGAGAGTCCAGTCGTACCAGCCCAGCATGAGCAGTGCGCCGACGATCGAGTAGGCCGATCGAATGAGTACGGGGATGTGCGTCTCGAAGAATTCGACGTAGCTGCGCGACATTGCGGAACGGGCCGCGATCCGCGAAACATCGACCCGTCTGGCTCTCTGATCGACGACAAGCCGTGTCGCCAGGTCAGTGTAGATCGACGTGAACGAGCGGGTGTCGTACATCTGCCGAAGCGAGCTGGCCGCCAGATGCGCCAGATGCTGCAGCACGAACAGCATCAGCCCGAAGTAGGTGCCGTCAAGCAGTCCGTTGATTGCAGCACCGAGCACGAACGGTTGCGCGAGCCGGAGCAGGTTCTCGAAGTTAAACAACGCATACGTCGCAAGCATGCGCCACTTGTTCAGAGCAAACAGCCCGCGCAATGTGAGGGCGGAAGGTTCGGCGAACGTCGGTTGATCCATCATGGTTCTCAGTGACGCGGTCATCGCGTCCTTCCTTCAGAGGGGTCAGGATGCCGGAATCGGGGGAGAGGGAAGAACGAAAACGGCCGGTTCTTCTGACCTATCCCCTCGATCCTGATACCTACCCCCGAATCGAGTCATCCAAACGCGACGATGCCGACATCGGCGAGGTCGCGACAGAGCTTGAGCAGTTCGCTCCGCGTCGTTTCGAGCGGTGCCGGCGAAAGATCGCCGAATCGCGCCGGGCCGCGCGCTTCGAGTTCGCGGACGATGAATTCCGCAAACGGATCGAGCACGGCGGTGTGTATCGTTCCCGCAACCGGGTAGAAGAGGACCGTCGCGGGAAGTTCCGACTCATCATCGAGCAATGTGCGCGTGCGGAAGACTCCCCAGGCGTGAATCGGATTGAGATGAATCCAGACCGGCGAGTCGATGTCGAGCTGCGGCGAGAGCGATTCGCAGGTGCTCAGTATTTCCTGAAACCGGACGTGCGCGAGCCGATGGCATTCCGCTGCGAGCTCGATCGCGTATCGGCTTCGCTGGCAGGTCACGTGGTCGCGCTGCGATTCGTTCAGTCGGCGCGTTCCGCAGAGCCAGTCGAGGAATCGCTGGCTGTCGGAGGATCCGGTGTCGTAGGCCGCAAGCGGCACGCAGCGGACGAATCGCTCGACGAGCTCGTCGAATCCGTCGAACTCTTCCGCCATCTCCTCGAAATGGTCGAGCAGTTTCAGGTACCGTTTGTCGAGGTTGCCGTCGGTAAAGAGCTTCAGCCCTTCGGCGGCGGCTGGTCCTTTGAGGAATCTCTCCACCGATTCGTTCTGCGCGAGGGCCATCGCCTGCGTGCACTGCGTGATCTGCAGCCGGTATTCCTCGGCCGCTTTTTCCGTGGTGCTCATGCGATCGCTCCGACCTGCTCGGCAATGTCCCGAACCATGCGAACTTCGGCACGCCAGCCCGCTTCGTCCGGAAAGTTCTGATCCCGCTCAATGAAGATCGCATTCACCTTCTCGTGAGCCATCTCGAGTGCGAAGCGATAGAGGTCCCACACCGGTTCGGGGACCGGATGCGAGTGGCTGTCGATGTACATTTTCGACTTTTCGTCCTGGAAACCTCCCGCCAGGTGAATCTGCACGCGCGGCGCTTGCGGCATTACCTCTTCGATGAAATCGTACGGGTCGTAGCCGAAGTTCATCGCATTTGCGTAAACATTGGTGACGTCGAGGAGCCATCCGCAGCCGGTGCTCGCCAGGACGCGTCTCAGGAAGTCGGCCTCTGTCATCGTTCCCTCGAACTGGAAGAGGTAGGCGATGTTCTCGAGGTAAAAGCGGATGTCGCCGAAATGCTTCTGCACGGCTTCGATGTTGCGGCAGGTGCAGGTCAGCGCCGCCTCCGTGTACGGCGGAGGAGCGAAGTGTCCCATCTCGACGCCATTGTCGCTGTCGCGCGTGAAGCCGAGGTGATCGCTCACCGATTCCGCGCCGTTCTCCTGGGCGATGGCTTTGAGCGCGTCCATGTAGCGGACGTTCGGCGCGTCGGGGCTTGCGACCGAAAGCTTGAGCGCATGCACGCTGACGAGGTCGAAGTCGTGTTCACGCACGTAGCGTTCGACGCGCAGCGGATCGTTCGCGCGCTCGAAGGTGATCTCCGCGGCATTGATCGCCGGATCGTCCAGTATGGGACGGTTCTGTTCACGAATTGCATAACCGATGGCTGGGAGCATCATAATCTTCCCTGCTGACTTTCCACGGTGACCGAGAGAAACCGATAGGACGACGACACGACGGCGATGATTGTTTTTGAGACGTCCGGGACCTCGTCGAGGGACTCGGAAGGCCCCGGACGCACCTTTCGACGGACTTCACCAGCTACGACAGCAGCGGCAACAGCGACAGCAGCGGTGATGATCCGCCGATTTGGCTTTCTTCTGCTCAGTGCGGAGATGTTTGAGTTCCCGAACGGCCTTCTTCGACGGTGTAGCGGTCGTCATGAAACGGTGCCTTTCCTTGGGACGGGTGGGGAACCGGAGACCGTCTCGCGTTTCCGCTCGCCCGGAGAGACCTAAGCGACAATCGCATTCGGTTTGTTACCGGATTTCGCGGCGATTGCCGCCGGCGACTGGAATCGCAATCAGAATGCCGGACCGATGGCACTCCGATGGCCGCTGCAAAAACTCTTCAGCAGCCAGCACTTAAGTCACTGGGTGCAATGAGAGTCGGGCCTGGCCTGTCCGTCTCAGATCTGCGACTTTTGCCGTCAGAACGACGACAGAAGGAGTTTGCGCGCCCGCCGGTCGCGCGTTTGAGGTCGAGGGACCTTCTGGCGGTCCGTGCGTGCCGGTATCGACAGAAAACTGCGGGACGGGGATTCCGCGGGGGATTTTTTGAATTGACAGCCGGTTCCGAGCCGACGATAATCACCGGTGTAATTGAGACTCAGTCTCAATGCCCCTGCTCGATGCGACCCCGCAAAACGCCCCGCGCTCTGGATCAACCTGAATGGCCAGCGTCGTCGAGTCGTCAACTGAACGAGTTGTCTGTCACTGCCTGCGCGTGACGGAATCTGAAATCCGTAGCGCGGTTGCCGTCGGCGACCTGGAATCGGTCAAGCAGGTGATGGACTACACCGGAGCCGGCTCGGGGTGCACCGCCTGCCACTGCACCATCAAGAAGCTTCTCGGCGGTCAGTGTCCCGCTTCGGCGTCCTCGCCAACCTGCGTAATCAGGTAGTTCTCTAGTCCGACCTTGCTGATGAGGTCGATCTGCGATTCGAGCCAGTCGACGTGTTCTTCCGACTCGACGAGGATTTTGGCGAGCAGCTCGTGGCTTCCGCCGTCGCTTTCCTTGATGCAGAGTGCGATCGCTTCGTTGTAGGTTCGCACCCCCTTCGTCTCGAGCTGCAGGTCGTTCTCGAACTGTTCGGGAATGGTCGTTCCGACCCGAATCACGTCATAGCGTGCGATTTCGGGCACACCTTCAAGGAAGATGATGCGATCGATCAGCATTTCGGCGTGCTTCATCTCGCCGATCGATTCGCGGTAATGCTTATCGGCGAGCCGGTTGAGTCCCCAGTTTCGGCACATCTTCGACTGCACGAAGTACTGATTGATGGCGGTCAGCTCGATCGTCAGGCCGGCATTGAGCGCGTCGATGACTGTCTGTTTCCCCTGCATGTTCTCGTCCCCTGTTCCGTACCGGCATGCCCCAAGAGCCGCGGCCAGTCGAGTGTTCTGATGGGTTTGTTTCCTCGATGAGCGGATTCTAGGGTTCCCGTCTGCGGATGGTCCAGTCTCGGAAGCCGTGTGCCGCGCGGATTTTGCGGATTGAAATCGTGTCTCCGCCCGCCGCCGCTGATGAGTTGCAAGCAGGTCTCAATTCGCGAGCAGTCGGCCACGATTCGCGGGTCGCAGACCGGCATCTTGCTGTGTCGATTCCGCAGTTGTATGCTGGACTTCGGCGAGCTGACAACCCCCGCTCCGGCATCGTAAAACACTTCTTCCTGCGGGCCGGTATTCGCGTTGGATGGGCAAGTCTGCTCGACAATTGAGACCATCGGGCCGCAGATTCACTTCTTTCTTTGGCAAGCGCACGTGGTTCGACTCTTCCGCTAAGAGCGGCGAGTCGGTGACGGGTACTGACGATCGCATTCTTCCGGAACTGTCGGGCATCGCATCGATGTCCGTTTCATGGTTTGTGCGCTCTCACTCCATCACGTTTGCGAAAGGGAGAAAAGTCATGGAAAACATCGTTGGGCTCATCATCTCTTTGGTCAGCGGCGCCGTCGGAGGGAACGTGGCCGGAGCGGCGATGAAGGATAAAAGCCTCGGGACTGCGGGAAATTCAATCGCGGGGATTCTGGGAGGTGGAATCGGAGGGTTTCTGCTGCAGATGCTCGGGCTTGCACCGGCGGCTGCAGGGTCGCTCGATCTGACTCAGATCCTTTCAAATGTCGCGGGTGGAGGAGTCGGCGGCGCGGTTCTGCTCGCCATTGTCTCCATCATCAAGAACAATATGAGCAAATCGGGAGCAACGTGAACGAGGATTGCGTTTCAGTTTTCGGGGATCAGGTTGACGCGAGAGATTCCCTCCGAAGAATTGCCGCCGAATCCCGCGCGGCTTGCGCGCTCGAATGAAAGCCGCGGGAATCGTCGAGCAACGGCATGGAGTTTTCTCCTCCCTGATCCCCATTTCTGAAACGAACCGTTTGATCTCTGCAAAGGAATCCGGGAATGCGTCTTGAGGGCGAACGTCAAAGCGAGAATGTCGAGGATCGTCGCGGAAAACGCGGGCCGGTGCTGGCGGCCGGCGGCGGCCTGGGAACGCTGGTGATCATCCTCATCGTTCTGTTCCGGGGAGGGGATCCGCTGGCGCTGCTGCAGAACATGCAGCAGAACGCTCCTCCCGGTGCGCAGCAGCAGGGCCCGATCGATCCGAATGAAGAACCGCTCGGCGAATTCGTGTAGACTATTCTCGCCAGCACGGAGGACGTCTGGACCGACGTCTTTCGACAG
>JBFWWA010000031.1:0-15216 GCA_050246455.1 Planctomycetaceae bacterium | reverse complement strand
AGAGGGCTTTATACATCCGCTCGAGGGTCGAGATCATTCGGGAAGCAAGCTGTTCCGCCGATATCGGCGACTTTTCCGCGACCGCGGTGTCCCCCTGCTCTTTCGGAGCTGGACTCCCGGCCCCGCTCCGGAACGGTGAGTAATTGCCACCGTCCGATTCGCGGGCCGCTGCCTGGATTTCCGGCTCACGTGCCGACGCCCCTCGGCTCGACGAACCGCGTCCGTCCCCTCCCCCGGAGCGACCGGGATCGCGGACAGCAGTCAGTTCGTCGGGGACGTACTGCACTCCCATCTCGCCCCCCCAGTCCGAATCCGAGGCTTCTTCGGTCAAATCTTCGCCGCGCTGGGCGCGCCGCCAGGCTTTCATTTCCGCGACGGTCGCTTCATTCTCCTGGGCCCATTGCAGGCACTCGGGGGCGTCGTCCCAGTTGAGAGCGACATAGAAATGAGACCATTTGAGCGATGCGTACTCGTTGCAGACATCGCCGAAGGTTTCCCAGACGCGGCGACGCTGATACACCTGGTCCGGACTGAGCCCCACAAGCACCGCGAAGTCGGTGTCGGTGCGTCCGCGAGCGTACTTCTGCGTCCACTTCGTGGCGCACTCGCCCACGACCCAGTTGCAACTGCTGACGGCCTGCTGCGCCTTCTCGACCAGCTCTTCTTCACTTTCCCGAACAACGACCTGCGATTTGTTCATGACGAAATCAGCGCCTCCTGCGGGATGACTCACGCGGACCACGTCGCGCGCTGACCTGATATCGACCCCCATGGTCGAACGCGGGACAGCACACGATCTTCGAATTGGACGAACTGGAAAACCTGCCCGGCGCTGAGTGGAGCTTCGATGCTCCTGGCTGGATTTGCCTGATCCGATGGCGAGAGGTGATTTTCGATGAATCACCCTGTGGCCGGGACTGTCGGCGAGATCCTAACGGGGAACGACAGCGAACGCCACCGACGGTCGCCGATTTGACGCAACGTCAGAAAACATTGCGACTTTCGCGCCACACAACCGACTCGATCCGCAAGGGCACGGAATCTGCAATACTCAGCGTCCGCGCGTCAGAGAGTGGAAATTGACAAACACGATGTCGACGGGACGTATTCCGAACCTGGGTACGAACCAGCCGCGCGGCCGCCATCGTGCAAACCAGCCTCCGCAGACCTTGACTTCATCAAGAATTGCATCCGCTTGCGACGTCAGCGACCTTGCCTGCTCACGCGTCAGAATCCCCAGAAATCGATACAACTGCGTCTCGAGGATGAACGCGCCAAGCTTGATTGCATCGGTCCGGTCTCCTTTCAGATCGAGCCTCTTCAACAAGGAATTGCCGAGTTTCGCGGAAAGGGAGCCGGAGCTGACCAGCGACTTGACTTCGTTCTGCAAATCGGTGAGAGCATCCCCTTCAATCACTTCGTTGATTCGCAGATTAATGGAAGCGGTCGCCGACAGGTTCCCCCCTGCTCCGCCATTCCCCAGATCGTTCACCAGGACCGTCATCGCATCGATGCCGAAGAATCCGGTCGCGCCGAGGTATTGTACTCCGCGGCCGAAAGCGGCGTTGATGCCGGCCTGTGTTCCGCGAATCGTCACCGCGCCGGTGCCGTTCCCAGAAATCGACTGCACGCCGGCAAGACCAGTCGCAATCGTGATCCGACCGGATGCCACCGCGAGCCGGACCTCGAACGTCCCCTCCGTCCCGTCGCCGTCGGAAATCGAGATTCCATTGAGGACGATTGTCTCGCCGGAATCACCGACCTGCTCGGAAGTCGGTACGGTGACGGACGGGGGATCGTTCGTGGCTGTAATACTAAGGGTGATTGCCGTAATCTCACTCGTAAGCGGAGTTTCCCCCGCACCCGGACTGTCAGTCACATAGAATGTGAAGCTGTCGGTACCGCTGAAGTTCGCGGCGGGCGTGTAGATGACGCGGCCCGTGGCGGAATCGAACCCCGATAACGTTCCATGAGCCGGGCCGCTGACGATTACGAACGTCAACGGCTGATCCCGATCGGCGTCGCCGTCGTCGCCGGTCAACTGGATCGAGGCCGATGCGTCTTCGTTCATTGCGAGGCTCTGCCCGAATGCGATCGGAGCGGTGTTAATTGGCGTCGGCGGCGGCTCGACGATCAGCATGTCGATTCCGTCGACATCCAGATTGATCAGCCCCGCGTCGATCGCACTGCCGTCGAAGAATAAAGACTGGAGGAACGTGCCCGAAGTCACGCCCCCCAGCGATGTCGGCACGAATTCCAATACGTCTTCGTTATCGCCGCCGAAGCTCGGAACGAAAAAGCTCCCCGATGTGGAAAGGAGCAGGTTTCCGTCCGCGCCGACCGCGACGGCATCGACGTCCTCTGTGGCAAGCGTGAGTTGAACGTCGCTTCCATCGAAGTAGAGCGACCAGGTTCCCGCCGTAACAGGCCCAATGGCGCTTGGGCTGAATTCCAACAGATCCTCATCAGCGGCCGTCAGATTTCCGCTGCCCGACGGAAGCGTGACGTCACCGATTGTTGAGATGAGGAGATGGCCATTGTCGAGATATTCGATGGCATCATTGTTGGCTGCCGCGGCCGGCCCCAGTCCGAACTGGCTGCCGTCGAAGAACAGAGAAAACGTGCCGGCACTGTTTGCACCCAGGCTTGTGGCCGAGAAGAGGACAATGTCGGACCCGTCAACGGTTCCAATTCCCGCGACCGTAACACTCGACGAAAACGACATCAGAATCTCGGTGTCGCTCACGAGTGCGAAGGCATCGATGTCGGCGGAACCGAGTCCGACGTCGGAGCCCTGGAAGTAAATGCCGAAGCTGCTGCCGTTCCAGGAGATGATGTCGCTGCCTCCCACTGTCCCCGCCGCAGGAAGGGTGGCCGTGCCCACACCTCCCGCCAGCGAGAACAGTAGGACGTTATTCGCCGTCGCGGACAGAACGAGCCGGTTCTCGAGCAACTCGATGACCGACGGGATTGTGAGCGCCGGCTTTCTGCGGTTCTTCGGCCGCGGTTGGCGCAGCGCAATAGGCAAGAGTGGGAATCTGTGCGCGTGGAACGACATGGGAAGTCACCCCGGAGAGACAGCGAACGCTTTCAGAGAGGCGTGGAATCGACGGACGTCTGCAAGTCCGACCGACTGCATCCGTCCGCAACAGACAGGACATCTTGATATGTCGATATCAACCATAGCTTGCTGCCGGAAACGCGTTGCGAAGTATTCCAGGCAATTCCCACGGATTTCACGAGCTTTTTGTCGACGCGTGACGACTCATGAAGTTGACGAATCGCAACATCAACGGATTCGGCAATCGACGAGCGCGGCACCGAGAAGCATCGCACGAACTGCAATTCCCCCATCTTCAGGGCGAGGGTATGACACACCTATGGCACTCATTTGCCCCCGATGTTCACGGTGCCGAGAAACTTCTTGCACTTGGCGTCATTCCGGATTCGACTGGTCGACATTGATGGCCGCTCGACACGCCTTCGCACCGGAGGTCCCAGGATGAGACATTCATCAAGTTCTCGATGGAGCACGACGATAGCCGGCCTGCTGCTCCTGGCGGGCTGGTGGACAACCGAGTTTGGCTTAGCCGACGCAACACTTTCTTTTGACGAGATGAATGAGGTGGTCGGCGGCGTCAGCGGTTGTGAGCTTTTCTCTCAGGAAAAGCTCGGCTACCGCTGCAGCAATCAGCGGACGATGTCGTGCTCACTCATCTGCTCGCCGTGCGCAGGCTATTCCAATAACGAAGTGCTTTGCCGCCTCAAGAAATGCTGGGGATGTGCGACCGGAGGTAATCACGAGCAACTGAAAGAATGCATTGTCGGCACGGAGGAACAGGTGTGCGACACCTTCGGCGATCAGCCGGAACAGGTTGTGTGCGGAAATGAAGAGAGCCGCAACTGCCTTTACGACACAGTGGAACAACGTTGTTTCTGCGAACCTCCGCTCTTTGACAGCGGCTTCCAGTGCGCCAGAAAAGATTGTTTGAGTCTGTGAGCACCGTTTCACTTCCTGAAACTCAGGGCGCGCAAGCGGAATCCATTCCGCCGCGGTCTTGCGCGCGAGGGCTGATGCTCATTGCGCTCATTGCCGGGGGTGCGACGGGGCCCTTGATGGCACAGGAGAAAGAGAAGACTGCGGTGCCGACTTCTCAACTGATCGACGTGCTCCAGTCCCGATCCGATTCCGTGAAAACGTTCGCGGCGGATATCGTGGTCGTCTCTCGTCCCGGCGAGGAGATTCCGGCACTGGCGGCGGAGCGGCGCCGATACGCCGACTGGGTCGACAAGCAGCATCCTGAACTCGCAAAGCAAAACGCTGATTTCCGTGCCGGCATTGATCGAATGCAGAGTGGTCCGACAGTGACGTACCGATATCGATACATGGCGGACGCGAAAGGACGAATTCGCGTCGAGCGACTTTCGGACCCGTCCGAGAAGAACGCGCCACAGCCCGGTGTCGTCAGCTTGCGGATCTTCACGGGGAGCGAGTGGAAGTCGTACATGGAATCGACCGACGTCGAGACCGGTGGCCGGACCGCGGACCTGACGATTCAGGAGAAGGACCGCGAGAATTTGAGCTGGCACGAGATTGCGCGCGGGCTGGGAGTATTCCTCAGTCCAAGGTTTCGGTTCGATTCGCTGAGCTTCGATTTAAGCCCCAGATCCGAGGCGGTCCAGGTCGTCAGATGGGAGGAACTCATCCGCAATCTGCCTGGCGACTCGACTCACGAAGAAGACTCCATGCCTCCGGGAGGGGGTGACGCCAAGCCATCCCTGATTCTCGAAACGAAACCGCACAAAGATACGGGCAAGGGAGTACTCCGTTTTCAGGCCTGGTTTGATCCGCAACACGCATTCACTTTATGCGGCCTGACCGCAAACAACCTTGAACCTGCGGGAGAGGGACGATGGGACCATCTCAAGAACTACGACGTGCAGTGGTCTGATCCGGCAGAGATCGATTCCCTGCCGGTTTTTCGAGAATGCCGTGTCCGCTTCTTCGAACATTTCCCAACGACCGATGATTCGAAACCCGACAAAGAGTGGGGGCATCGCGCCTATCACATTCGCGATTTCGCTTATACGTTCACAAACATTCGCATCAACGGCCCGCTTGATCCTGCAAGCTTCGATGTGACGCCGGTTGCGGGAACCAACGTCATCGACGAATCGAAGGGCTACGTTTACGTCGTCGGAAAGGCGGGTGAGGAACTCCAGAAGACCGCGATCTCGGAGCGGGAACGGCGCCCCGCTCCGGGCAATGAAGGAAGTCACGTATTCCACTGGCGTAAGGTGTTCATCATCGCCAATGTGACGTTTCTCATCGCCCTCATCATCTATTGGATTGTGTTCCGTAAACGCAAGCCAGGTCCGTGACAGTCGGGAACTAGGTCTCCGACTAGTGAGAAATGGAAATCCTGATTCAAAACTAGGTTTTCTAAAAATTTCTTTTGACATTTGCGGAGTACCGACTACTAATAGCGGTCACGCGCTCGCGACGGTTTCCAATCTTCCTGTCGAACGAGGAAAGGGCCAGCCTCATGCGATGCGAACGGATGCAGATACGCGCTGTGATGCTGCTTACGGCACTATTGGCCGGATGGATCAGTCTCGAAGCCTCCATCACCACGGTTTCGCTCCCCCCGTCGGAAGCAAAAGAGGTAGTCGGCGGAATCTCAATCTGTGCGGACGCAAATATCGCTATTGGCGGCCACCGATGCGGCAATTCCCGGTCAATGGCCTGCGATAATATTTGCGATCAATGCGCGGAGTTCAGCAGCAACCCGAGTGCCTGCGCGCTGCACAAGTGCTGGAGCTGCGAGAACGGCGGCACGCATCAGCAGATCAAAGAATGCGTCGTCAGCATGATTGAGAGCGACGTCTGCAATACGTTCGGTGGCAGCGACGCGTGCGGCAGCCGCTCCGAGCGCTCCTGCACTCACACCGTCGGCACTTGCTACTGCAACCAGCCGATGTTCCCGACCGAATCGCCTTGCCCGCGCAAAGATTGCTCCTGACGCTTCTTGGCGCAACATCGGGTTTTCTGCCGTTGGGTCCCCCCTGGCGCGCATTGGCATCAAGTTCAGCGGCCGAATTGCGCACGGAGACGAAACATGGCGCTTCGAAGAACACGGTTCGCATCCGGGCAATGGTCCTCGGTGTTGTGCGCTGCCGTCGTACTTGTCACTGCGGGAACGGGCATTGCCGACGAGCCGCCGGAACTTCGATCTGTGCTGAACGCTCGTGAAGAGGCCGGCAAATCGTTCGAGGCGGACGTTCAGGTCGTTTCGAAACCGGGCCCTGATCGAAACGCCTATGCGGAAGCACGGCTTCGCTTCGCCGATTGGATCGATAAGAACCGCCCCGAGCTGAAAACGAACTCGCTGCGCGAAGACGTCAGTCGAATGAAGGCCGACGGACCAGTACTCTCAAGAAAGTATCGCTATTCCGTCAGCAGGACCGGACAGATTCGGGTCGAGCACATGCCGTCAGACAATCGTGAGGCCGACGAACAACTGCAAGCCCGGCGAACTCACGTTTACAACGGCAGTCAATGGCGACTCTATTCGGAAGGGAACGATTCCCGCACCGGCGACTCAGTCTCCGGACTCATTATCCGCCAGCAGGAACACAAGTACGGCTGGTTCGAGATTGCACGCGGCGTCGCAACCGAACTTCACCCGCTGATGACGACCGAACTTGTCCGCTTCGACCTCCCGCGTCGTTCGACCGATGTGCAAATCGTCGGCTGGTCCGATCTTCTGCGTAACGTTCCGAATGAACAATCACGAATTGCACTGGAGACTCCGCCGAACGGGAAGGATCCCAAACCCAGCCTGTCGTTCGAAACGCCTCCTATCGGAGGAAGAATGGCCGGCGCGTACCGGCTGCAGGTCTGGTTCGAGCCGAGTCACGGCTACATCCCGGTTTCACTCGTCGGCAGTCTGCTCCAACCTTCAGGTGACGAGGGTCGATTCCAGTTTCAACCGCATTTTGCAGTGCACTGGAGTGAACCGGAGAATCTGGCGGACGGTGGGACGTTCTACAGGAAATGCCTGTTCCGCTTTTTCGATCAGGTTCCACTGCCGATCGACAGCCGGCCCGATACTGAATGGCCTCAGGCGGATTTCGACATGGAGCACCATGAGTTCGTCTTTGAAAACGTGAAGGTGAACACCCCGCTCGACGTTGCGAAGTTTGACATCGCACCCGCGCCAGGTACGCATGTCACAGACGAGCAGAAAGGCTTCACGTTCATTGTGGGAAAAGCCGGTGAGGAACTCGAGAAAGCCGCGATCGCGGAGCGCGGCAAACGTCAGGCTGCTCAGGAACCTGCCGCAGGAATTGGCCGATGGCGGTGGTGGTTCATCATTGCCAACGTGACCATCATTCTTGGGCTGATCGCGTATCGACTGCTGCTTCGAAAACTCCCCGGGAACGGCGCATGAGTATCAGGGCGATCCTGGCAACCGTTTGTTTCCTGTCGGCCGCACTGGCCGGCAACTTTGTAGCGGGAGTCGAAACAACGACCGCTCAACCGACCGTTACCTCGTCGCTCGATCAGGTCGGCTTACAGGCTCCTTACGAGATCCTGCAGCCGGATGCGTCGTGGTGCGGTCCGCGCGTGCTCTACTTTTTCAGCATCTATCTGGACAAACCTTGCCGGCTGGACGATGTCGTCAAACGCTGCAGCGCGGACGAGAAGGGACTCACCTCACTGGCGGATCTCTCGAGTGCTGCCGATTCACTCGGACTGGTCCCTACGGCCGTGCGCTGTAACGTCGACGATCTCGCAGAGTTTAATGGCCCGGCGATCGTCAGCCTTTCGCAGCGACAGCAGGGACCGGTGCACTTCGTCGGCCTGGTGCGGCGTGAGAAGGACAGTTTCGTCATTCTCGATCCATCGGTCAGTGTGCGGACATATCGCATTTCGCGGGCCTTTCTCGAGGAGTCGTTTACCGGTCACGCCATTCTTCTGGGTGAAGCGGGGCGATCGCGCGCCCGGTGGCTGCCGACATCGGGAATGGTGGCGCTCTCCGTCTGCTGGGCGCTGATTGTCGGCGGAGTTCTCTGGCCCGCGCTTCCGGCACGCCTGCTCCATGCGTATCGCAATTCGCAAATGCGAGGTGAGCCTTGATCATCCGGCGATTCACGGCTTTTCTCGCCGCGGCCGCGCTGGTCGGAATCATGGTGCTGTTTTTTCACGAGATCATCCCATTCCCGCTCTTCCGGCAATCGCCGAATTCTCCCGAAATTGAGACCTCGATCGAGATCGACGAACCGGCGCACGATTTCGGCGATGTCCTGCAATCGGTGTCTGAACTCGCGCATGACTTTCGGGTGACGAATCGTGGCGACTCCGCCGTCCGTCTCCGCGTTCGCAGCGTCGGCTGCAGCTGCCTCGATCTGGAATGTCCGGAATTCCTGTCCGCTGGAGCAACCGCAGATTGCACCGCGCGCGTTCAGATTGGCGGTCGCGAAGGACCATTCGAGATCATGGGAATGATCGAAACTTCCGAGCCTGGCAACCCGACTGTTCCAATCCTTGTCCGCTTCGCCTCTGTACCTAACGTACGCTTTGATCCTCCGCAGATCGAATTTCACGATGTCCGTTCGAGTGCCGTATTGACTTCGGAGTTTTCCGTCATCATGGCCATGGACTCAGAGATTGCTTCCGAGAATTCGGCTCGAGTCGCTTCCTGCACGGACGGCGTTCGCTGTTCACCGATCGGTTCGACGGAGCCATTGGGGCTTTCCAACCGACTGAAGCGCCGGATCGAGCGGTTCCGTATCGACATCGATTCCTCCCGACTTTCAAAGAGCGGCGATCGGGCGTTGCTGCCCGCCGCGGTCGTCTTCGACTGTCTCGAAGGGAGACAGCGTGTGTCTCGTCCATTGCGAATTGCGGTCAATTTCCGCAGCCACGATCATCTGGCCGGCCCGAAGACGATCGCCCTGCGCCGCGGCCGCAACTCATCGCAGTCGATTGCGCTGGAATCACTCGACCACGAGCCCTTCGCCATCACAGGAATTCACGTCTCGGACCCTCTGCTCCACGCGGAGTTCCTGAAGCAGCAAGACGCGCTGAAGCAGGAGTTCGCCTTGAAGGTCAGTGCACCCGCTCCCGGTTTTGCGGAGGATCCAGAAGGTGAAAGCATTCGAAAACTGACGGTTGCCGTGACGACCGATCGCTGGCCGGAGAAGCCGTACCGTTTTGAAGCGTTGCTGTTGCCGTGACGCGAGGTCGGCATTCTGCGTCTTCTCGACAAAAATGAATTGTGTTACGTCCGATGAACCGAGGGTCTGGCATAACCGCCGACAAACTGGTTGTCGCGGCTCTTCTTGCGTTGCACGTTGCACTTGTCGCTGTCGGAAACTTTCGGCACTCCCCCAACTTGATGGAAGCGGCGGATCTCCCCGCCGGGCTATTCCATCTCGAGTCGGGCAGTTTTCAACTGCGCGAGGTGAACCCGCCGCTCGTTCGATTGATTGCCGCTATTCCCGCGAAGTTCGCCGGTGCAACGCAAGAATGGCGGTCAGTTTCTTCATTTCCGGAAAAACGGTGCGAGTTCGCAGTCGCGCAGGATTTCATCGAGGCGAACGGCGAACAGGTCTTCACCTTATTTGCGATGTCACGGCTTGCCTGCATCCCCTTCACGGTTCTCGGCGCCGGCATCTGCGGGATCTGGGCGCGGCGCCTCTACGGCCCGTGGCCGGGCGTCCTTGCGGTCGGACTGTGGTGTTTCGATCCGACCATTCTCGGCCACGCGGCGACGATGAACCCCGACGTTCCGGCAGCGGCGATGGGAATCACGTCGATCTATTTCTTCGCACGTTGGAATGACGAGCCGAGCTGGCGCAGGGGGATTCTGGCCGCCCTTTTTTTGGGACTCGCCCTGCTGACGCGCACTACGCTGTGGATGCTGCTTCCGGTACAATTGGTGGCAGGGCTCTGGTCAATCCGCAAACGATCCGGAGGGATTTCGGCGTTTCAGCTTGCTGCAATGTTCGGCGGGGCGATTTATCTCTTCAATCTCGGATATGGGTTCGAAGGTACTGCTTGCCCCCTATTTCGGTTTTCGTTCGTCAGCAAGGCGTTCGGTGGACCGGAAGCGGGCCTCGACGCACCCTCAAACCGGTTCAAAGAATCCGCACTGTCGATGATTCCCCTGCCGCTCCCTGCCCCGTTCGTTCAGGGTGTCGACCTGCAGCGCTTCGATTTTGAAAACAGCGACGGCCGCTTTCGTTCCTATCTGCGCGGGCGGTGGAGCGAACGCGGCTGGTGGTATTACTACCTCTACGGTCTCGCGGTGAAATGGCCGCTGGGCACCTGGGCCCTCGCCCTTCTGGCCGTATTCGAAAAACTGCGATCGATCTTTCGACGCGAACATTCGCCGCCGGGTGAACTCCATTGCCTGATTTGCGGACTGGCAATCCTGGCGGCCGTCAGTTCTCAGAGCGGCTTCAGCATGCACTTCCGGTATGTACTACCGATGTTTCCCTTCGCGTTCCTGCTGATGAGTCGCGTGGCGTCTTCGAAGTCACATGCCATCCGTATTGTGGTTGCCACTTCGTTTGTTTTTTCGACAGGAGCCAGTCTCGCGTCCTATCCTCACACTCTCTCGTATTTCAATCGGATTGCCGGCGGACCTGCGAACGGGCATGCGCATCTGCTCCACAGCAGTATCGACTGGGGGCAGGATCTGCTCGAATTTCGTGACTGGATTCGTCAGCACGGCATCGCCGACGAGATCACGCTGGCGTCCACCGGTCCGACTCCGCACGAACTGCTTGGAGTCGTGAAGGGCTCGCCGCCACATCTCCACTGGCAGGACGACGGCTCGATCAATCCGTCTAGCGGCCCCGTGGCCGGCTGGCATGCGGTGAGTGTCAATCTGTTGCGTGAGAAACGCTACGCGTACTTTCTCGAGTTCCGACCGACGGCAACAATCGGCTACTCAATCTGGGTTTATCGACTCGAGCCGGACACGGTTCGCGCATACAGGAAGCGCAACGGACTTTCAGCGGATTGAGCGCGACGATCAGGAGAACTGCCGCCGGACCAGACTGACGATCGATAGCAGAATGACCGCAACCAGAAAAAGTGCGAGGAAGACCGCCACAGTGCGCGACACCGTCAGCATGAAGCGGTCCCCTTTCGTCGCTTTCACGAGCTGACGGTCGACGAAACGCGACAGAGGTCCAATAAAGCTCAAAACGGCGAATCGATCGGTCGCGATATAATCTTCGCGCAAAACCGCGATTTCCGCGCCGGCCAGCATCCGCCCCTTCTCGTCCTCCATGGGGCCGACGCGCGCCACCTTCGCCGTGAATCGGACGTCGTCCGATGCCAGGTACGGCGCAATCTGGGCGCCGATCTCGGGATCGAGAATGCCGATCTGCTGGCCCCCCGCAATGATGACCGCAACGGCCGCGAGTTCCGAAGCATGATCGGGATCGTGCCGAAGCGTCACTTTCATGCCAGGGCGGCAACCGGAGATAATCAACTGCCGGTCCGAACCATTTCGGTTCCGTTCACCGATTCCGAAAACACGGATATCGGGATACTCCGCAATCCGTCTCCAGCTCCACTTTTTGCTCGGAAATAGCATTCCGGTCGGCCCCGTTCACGGTGGCTGCATGCATCGGGCGCACGCACAATGCGCGCGCAGGCATGGCCGTGTGAGCTCCATCGTAACGGGAAGCGGCGCGGTTTCGCTACCGGTCTAGCCGAGAGTCACGAACGGTCCGGCAAACTCGAAACCGTCGTCGACGACCGTCGATCGAATGATCTCGACGGCGACCTGCTGACGCTCCTGCTTCGGCCCCGGGAGTTCGACCAGGACATAGCGGGCCGTCACACGGTGTTTGTACATGAGGCAGATGCCGGTCGCGGAAATGTTTCGTGACTCCGCCACGAACGGCTCCCCGACCGGACGTCCCGATGCATCGACCGGCACTACGGGAACGCTCACCTGCACTCGAACGCGCGGCGAGCTCCGCTTGTCGTCGAGAATTCCCGTCTGGAACACAAGTCCGAGAATGTCCGCGTCCGAATTCGCGGTCGCGGAATTCATGTCGCGGTCCAGATCAGCGTAGAACTCGGTCGGCTGTGCTTTCATCGCTTTGACTCCGGGCGCAAAGGTCGAACCTCTGATCAACCGTTGGTTCCTACAACTTAGTGCGCCCAAGCCGCTCAGACGGGAGATTTCAGTAGTTCTCCTTGGACTTCGAGCCGGACCTAACAGACATGCCGATTATATCGGCGGGGGCAAACGGCGGATTTCACGGGTTTCGCCGGTAAACGGAGCGGTCGGTCATCGCCGGGCCTATGCGTCGTAGCGGATCCAGCGGTCGGAACCGGGCAGCTTCTCGAGCGCCGCCAAAGATGCGAAGAAGCGCGTCAGGCCGCAACCTCCGCAAACGACGACTGAAAAGTCGGCGGCACTCCACCAGCCACCGAGACCGGGCAGGAGCGCGGGCCCATAATGGCCCGCCGATGCCGTCTGTGTCATGTACAGTTCGTTGCCTCCACAATTCGGGCATGGTGTAATCACGTCCGCCATTTTGAAGACCCCTCATCGGTACGATGGCTGAAGATCTCGAATCGATCACATGATTTGAAACGTAGCCGAGACCGGGTCGGTTCAAACTCCGTTTCGCATAACAGCCGAAGGTGAGTCGATCGTTCGTGAAGCCGGAGCCGCACATTTCATGAGTTCTACTATGGAATCAATGAGCCGAGGAGCGGCATCCGGTCGCACGCCGGTACGACTGATGTCGCTCGACGCACTCCGCGGCTTCGACATGTTCTGGATCATCGGCGGCGGCGGGCTGCTCAATTCGCTCGCGAAAGCCACCGGTTGGCCGATTCTCGAGATCGCGGCTGCACAAACCGAGCATCCGGAGTGGAACGGCTTCCTGTTCTGGGACCTCATTTTTCCGACATTCATGTTCGTGGCAGGCGTCGCAATGCCGTATTCACTCACGGCACGAATCGAGCGGGGTGAACCGAAGTCGCAGCTGTATCGGCGCGTTTTTCGACGGGCGCTCCTGCTCATCGTTCTGGGACTCGTTGTCAACGGCGCATTGCATTTCGATTTTGCGAACCAGCGCTACCCGAGCGTGCTCGGACGCATCGGCCTTGGCTACCTGTTCGCGGCGCTCATCGTGATGAACAGCACCGTCCGCGCGCAAATCGTCTGGACCATTGGAATTCTCGTCGGCTACTGGGCGGCGATGAAGTACGTCCCGGTCCCCGGCTTCGGTGCGGGGGACTGGTACCCCGGCCACAATCTCGTCGACTACATCGACCGCAACCTGCTCCCGGGCCGGCTGTACAAGATCGTTCGCGATCCGGAAGGCCTGTTCTCGACGATCCCGGCGATTGCAACAGTGCTCCTGGGTGCACTCGCCGGGGCGTGGCTGCGGCGCGACGACCGGACGGGAGCAGCGAAAGCGACCGGACTTGCGATTGCGGGATTGGTGTCGCTCGCGTGCGGACTTGCCTGGAACCCCTCGTTTCCGATCAACAAGAATCTCTGGACGAGTTCGTTTGTGTTGTACGCCGGCGGCTGGAGTCTGCTGCTGCTGGCGCTGTTCTACCTGGTCATCGACGTCTGGCAGTTCCGCCGCTGGTCGTTCCTTTTTGCAGTGATCGGGATGAATGCCATCACCATTTATGTTGCTCAGGAAATCATCGACTTTAACCGCATCGCTGCCGCCGTACTCGATAAAGGGGGGATGCACTCCATTCTGTTCGAGAGCGGCGGACTCGCGCTTAAGTGGACCTTCCTTTACGTCCTGTATCGGTTCGGCATGTTTCTGAAGGTGTGAGTGAATTAATGGCGAGCGTGGAGCGCAACGTCAGCAAACAGGATTCGATCGGCCGACTCGTAGTTCTCGGAATTGCGATAGTCGCCGGAGTCGTCGCGCTCGGCTGGGTGCTGGTCAACATCGCGGCCTTTGGACCGGTTCCAACCTCCGCAGATCCCGGGGCAGCGGAAGTCATTGTGCTTGAGCCGACGTTCGCGATGATTTCCGGCGAAGCGGGCTTCAACCCTTCGCGACGGCATCCCGGCCCGCACATCACCCATTGGAAAAAAGTGGACGATCTCGTTCGCTGGCGGTTCTACGTCGCCTCGACCGGTCGATATCAACTCGCTATTCGCTATTCCTGCGATACCATGAACGCAGGCGGCGTCCTCGCGATGACCGTCGCACATCGCGACTATGAGCATACTGTTCAAGACACCGGCGGATTCGACAAGCCGGTGACAACGCCGATTGCAGAAGTAACATTCGCGGAAACGGGCTGGCACATCATCACACTTCGCGCGAAGTCCATTTCCTATGACGAGTTGCTGCGTCTCAACGGCGGCATGCTAACGCCACAGCCGTGACCGCAGTGGGATGAATCCCTCTCGTCACAGCGTGACCCAGACGCAGGGGTCTCCCTTATGGCACTTCAGACAATCAGGTCATCCACCACATCCCCTTTCGGGACGAGGCGGAAGGGGCGGCCGAAGGCGTCGTGGATCTCGCCGTCGTGGCGGATGCCGAGCTGATGGTACATCGTTGAAACGATGTCTCCCGGCTCGAGCGCGTTCGATGCGGGGAAAGCGCCGATCGTGTCGCTGCTGCCGTAGATGAGCCCTTGCTTGAAGCCGCCGCCAAAGAGCTGAAGGCTGTAGCACCAGTTCCAGTGATCGCGGCCGGCATTGGCGGCATTAATGCGCGGCGTGCGGCCGAAGTCTCCCATCACCGCGACAATTGTCCTCTCGAGCATGCCGCGCGCCGCAAGGTCTTCAATCAGACTCGAACAAGCGGCATCGAGCTGGGGGAGCAAGGTCTTCTTCAAGCTGACAAAGTTGCTGCCGTGCGTGTCCCAGGTCGCATTGGCATCGGGAGCCCAGGAAACGGTGACGACACGCGTGCCCGCTTCAATCAGGCGTCGAGCCAGAAGCACACTCTGTCCATAGATGTTTCGACCGTAGGAGTCGCGGACCTTTTCGGGCTCGCGATTGATCTGAAACGCCTGCTGGGTTTCCGGAGAGGTGAGGAGATCGAGCGCCTTCTGCTGGAAGCTTCCCATCGCCTTCGTCGGCGAACGGCCGGCGCTGTCGGCAACACGTCGGTCGAGATCCCGAAAGAGCGCGCGGCGGACCGAAAGTCGCTGAGCGGAAACATCCGCCTGCAGTGTGAGTTCAG
>JBFWWA010000030.1:0-15233 GCA_050246455.1 Planctomycetaceae bacterium | reverse complement strand
TCCGACGCTCCGCAAAGCGCCACCCGCCCCCCGGCGTCCCGCACCTTGAGCCCCATCTTGTTGATCGCGCCGATGATCGTCGAGCCGTAGTACTCGTCGCCGCTCAGATCGATCAGCAGGTTCACCATTCCGAGGCCGTCGAGCACCTGCATGACGGTGTTCAGCTCGGTGTAGACGTCGGTATCGCGGAAGCTGACGGCATCTCCCTTCGGCTGCACGACGACGATGTTTCCCTGCATCTCGACGCCGAACACTTTATGGAACTTCGTCCGCTCCAGTTGCGCAACCATGGAACACCTCCTGCCGCAGCCTCGGGCCGATCAATTCTGTTGCCGTCTGTTTTATCAGAGTTCCGCGAAGCGGTCACGCAAGATCCGTGTCCGGATGCGAAAACGGTCGCAGTTCCGGTCCGTGGCAATCCCCCCCTTTGCGTGACGCAGCAGCGCACGTTTATACTGACCTCGTCTCCTTCGTTTGGAACCTGACTGGGGGGTGCCGATGCCGAAAGCCGTGCTCAATCGACGACATTTTCTCGGTGCCGCGGGGGGATTGTTCGCAGCCGCCCGTTTTCCTCACGCCGTCGCCGCTGACGGCCTGCCGGAAGTCAAAAACCCGCGCACCACCTCCGGAGACGACCGCCACGAGCCCCAATGGGAGGATCGGCTGACGATCACCGTCGGTCCGCAAAAGGCCGACATCTCCGGCAACACCGACCGGCCGATTCAGGCCGCCGTCGATTACGTCACCCGTCTCGGCGGCGGAACGGTCCAACTGCTCCCCGGCACCTACACGCTCCGCGCCGCCATCTGGCTCAACTCCAAAGTCCGCCTCCTCGGCAGCGGCGCCGATTCGATCATCACCAAGCATCCCTCCATCGCCGCGAAGCTCTCGGACGATTCCGACTGGTACGACCAGGAAATCACGCTGGTCGATGCGAAAGGCTTCGAAGTCGGCGACAGCGTCTGCCTGCAGGTGAAAGATCCGCACAACGGCGGCGATGACGTCCTCAAGCGGGTTCTCGTCGCGCGATCCGGCAACCGCTTCAAGCTCGATAAAGCGCTCCGCGAAAACTTCTGGCTCTCGGGCGCGCCGACCATCTCCAACCTCTTCCCGCTCCTCACCAGCGAATACACCTCCGACGTGACGATCGAGAATCTCACACTCGACGGCAACGGCAAGAACAACGTCAACTTCAACGGCAACTACGGCGGCTGCATCTTTCTCCAGGATTGCAACCGTTACAACATCCGGAACGTCGAGGCCCGAAACTACAACGGCGACGGCATCAGCTGGCAGATCAGCCACGACGTCGTCGTCGAAAACTGCCACAGCCACGACAACGCCGACCTCGGCCTGCACCCCGGCTCGGGCTCGCAGCGTCCCCGGATGCGTTCCAACAAGCTCGAACGGAACGGCATCGGCATCTTCTTCTGCTGGGGAATCAAGTACGGCCTGGCGGAGAAAAACGTCATTCAGGGAAACCGCGATTACGGCGTCTCCATCGGCCACAACGACACCGACAACATCATCCGCGACAACGACATCCAGTACAGCGGCAAGGTCGGCGTGCTGTTCCGCGACGAAAACCGCGGCAAGGATTTCTGGCCGAATCGGAACCTCGTCGAGAAGAACCGCATCATCAACAGCGGCCCGGAAGAAGGAGTCGCGGTCGATGTGCACGGCAAAGTTCACGACGTGACCATCGCGCACAACGAAATCCGCGAAACGCGCGGCGCGATGAAGCGGACCGCCATCCGCATCGCCAAAGAGGCGAAGAACATTCACGTCGAACAGAACAAGATTGAAGGCTTCGCCGTCGAAATCGCCGATAGCCGAAACGTCTGAGTGCCAGCGAAGCGGGAAACGCGAGGGACGGGCCGGGGAAGAGGGGCAGCGCCCGAAGGGCGGTCGCCGCGCCCCGGTATGTATCTGATCTGGGGGCTCACGTCGTTCGGCAGCAGTCACACGATTGCAGACCGTCTGAAAATTCAGCGTTTCCACATCATCGCTGGGCAGTGCGAAATGAGTCGTGACCCTCTCGATCGTGTGCTTTGCCTAATGCAGGGTCCCCGGAGTTCGTCGGCCGACGCACTCCCGACGAAGGTTCATATTGCGATCATTCTTCTAGCATCGCCTTTGTTTTTACTGCTGTATCTCGTTATCCGTAGTGTGCACAGCATTTATCTGCTGCTATTGCACGGAGTGCTGTGGATAAGTTGGGGGCGACGGGGCATCAATACACTGCTCATTCATTCAATTAGCGTTCTTTGGCATGACTACATAAGAGATCAAATTCGTCCGCAGCTCCCGCGAAATACGGTCATTCTCAATTTTTCTGATCGTCGATCGTGGTCAAACTGGAGCTTGCCGGTCATCACGTTCCGTTGTCTGGGGGCGGGCCACGGACTCCACCCGATGATCATCGTTGTCCGCCCATTTCGCCGCACACGAGTTTTCAGCTTTTACAAAGCCTTTCAAGAAGCGAAACTCGGAAACTCTGAAAAACTGAAAATGATGCAATTCGACCTTTTTTCACTCATGTCCACGCTCTAGCTTATATCTCTCGATCCCACCCCAGCCCGCCGCCATGAAAGCGCCCGCATGACGACACGGAATCAGTCTTACTACGCACTCGCCGTCCTCTTCTCCATCAACCTGATGAACTTTTACGACCGCCTGATTCCAGGCGCGGTCGGCGAGTTGATTAAGAATGAATGGAAGCTCAGCGACACGGCGCTCGGCACACTCGGCACGGCGTTCGTACTGCTTTACGCAACAGTTGGCGTGCCTCTCGGGCGAATCGCGGATCGGTACGACCGGTCGAAAATCCTCGCAGGGGGCGTATTCGCCTGGAGTCTTCTGACGGCCGGATCCGGACTGGCTCGAAACTTCTGGCAGCTGGTGACGCTACGACTGGCCGTCGGCGTCGGTGAAGCGACGTGCGCGCCGGCCGCCGCATCCCTCATCGGCGATTTGTTTCCGTCGAGCTCGCGGGCGCGGGCCATGTCGATCTTCATGCTCGGCCTGCCGATCGGCAATGCCTTGAGTTTTGCGATCAGCGGCGCCGTGGCGCAGCGGTGGGGCTGGCAGGCGGCGTTCTACATCGCACTCATTCCGGGCCTGGCATGCGCGCTCGCGGCGTTATTCATCAAGGAACCGGCGCGCGGAGCGACGGAATCACACGCGATCGGGGCAATGCGTCGCGACGGGTCCCCCTGGAAGCTCGTCCTTTCCATTCCGACGATGCGCTGGATCATCGTCTCCGGCGCACTCCTCAATTTCAACATGTACGCCCTCGGTTCGTTTCTGGTGTCGTATATGATCCGAGTTCATGGAACGACTTTAGGGACCGCATCCTTTATTTCGACAGCCGTGTTCGGACTTTCCGGAATACCGGGCCTGCTGATCGGCGGATGGCTCGGCGACAAGATCGCTCACAAACGCGCCAACAGTCGTCTCCTGCTGGGAACGCTTGGCGCGGTCCTGGCGACTCCCCTTTTCTGGCTGGGACTCTATTTGCGTGACCATGGCGTCGTGGCGTGCGCAGTCTCATTCGGACTGGGGGGTGTTTTCCTGTATCTCTATTACGCCACCGTCTATCCCGCAATTCAGGATGTGATTGAACCATCGCTCCGCGGTACAGCCATGTCTCTCTACTTTTTCGCGATGTACCTGCTCGGCGGTGCGCTGGGACCATTCGGCTTCGGCCAGTTGAGCGATTTCTTCACGCGTCGCGCGGTCGCCGCATCGGGCAGTGCCGGGACCGCACCGCTCCCGATCCATGCTGCGGAGGGGATCCACAACGCGATGCACATCATTCCCATTTTGTGCGCAGTGCTGGCCGCCGTACTCTGGGCGGCATCCCGAAACTTCACCCACGACGCTGCGAAGCTCAAGGATTGGATGAGCAAAGCGGCGGCGGGTGGAAAAACACAAAGCACGACCGCCTGACACCCACATGGCCGGCCACAAAAATAATAATCCCCACCGGAGCACAGACATTCCTGTCTGTGCCGAGGAAAGGTCGACTCACGAAGCACAAAACAGCGGACGCGTGGCCGGGGCAACGCGACGAACGCCAGACGCCGGCTGTCAGAAGTTCCCGACGCGCTCGCCCCCTTTGGCCGTGAGAAGCGCTCGCACCGTTATCGGGTCGATCGAGTCCGGCACCCAACGGACCGACCCGTCTGCTAGTCCGATTTGCGCCACCTCGTGGTGCCCGCTTGAAATCGACGGTGTCTCCGGATCGTTGATGCGAAAGCTCATCCGGTCGAAAGGCAGATCGCGCGGTTCCATCCAGTGGATTCCGCTGTTCTGCATTTCCGCGACGGCAATCGTCTCCGAAGCGCTGTCCGAAATCTGGAACAGCCGCAGTGAAGTGGAACCAGGCCACATCGTTTCCGATCCGACAATCGCAACGTAATTCGTCGTCAACGGAATTTCCCCGGACCGCCGGTCGAAAGTGGATGGGCAAGCAAATTCCCGCACCGCAATTTCGTGCAGCTTGCGATTGTTCGGCCCGTCCCACGGCTCGTCGAACCGATACTTCCGGTAAAGCGTCTGCTGCTCCATAAACGGCAGAATCAAGACGCGCCAGCTGTGCATCGGCTGGCCGTTCGCATCGGCAATATATGCGGGAGGAAAGCTCTTGTACTCGTCGTGATAAGCGTGCAGCGCCAACGTAATCATCTTGAGATTGTTTCGGCACAGATATCGATCGTTTTCCTCCCGCGAGTGTGAGAGATCGGGAAGCAGACAGAAGCCGACGAGAATCAGAAACCCAACGGCGGCGAAGAAGACGAGGCAGCCATTCGCCCTGCTCCGCTTCGCATCGCCCGGTTCGATCGTGCTCATGTCTCACACTATGAAAAGAAGAATCTGAGTATCGCCGAGTGGCCTGTACACATGGGAAAACCTGCGGTCGGTCAAGGTGGCATGGTCGGGAGACCGGCCACCACGACAATAATTGACTCCGGAGCACAGACATTCCTGTCTGTGCCGAGGAAAGGTCGACTCACGAAGCGCATCGACGAAAACATCGGCGCGCCCAAGGGTTTCCCCCTCGCAACCCGCCCTGCAAGCTTATCCAGGTCTTCACGGATCCCTCAAGATCCGGCTTGCGTCTGCTGCTGGATCCGCACACACTCTTAACAAGTGGCTGAGTTCCCCGTTGACTCGATCTGAGGCTCTCTGAATGTCGCGCTCGATTCGACTCGTAGTTGCGTTTGTCGCAGCAATGATTGTGGTTTCGCTCGACGCTTTGGCTGCGGAACCGGCAGCGTCGAAAAACAGCCCCCTCACCCTCCCCTCTCCCGCAAGGGGAGAGGGTTCCAAGTCAGCGCCGAAACCCGGTTCGGTCGCTCCTGTCGACCGCGCCCAATCGAAAACCCTCCGCCTCGCCAGCTGCTCGATCTTCCCCGAGAAATGGGACAAGGCCGGCAACGCCGACAAGATCGAACGGACCGTCCGCGAAGCCGCCGCCAAAGGAGCCCAGCTCGTCGTCACTCCCGAAGGAGTCCTCGAGGGCTACCTGATCAACGTCGTCAATGAAGAGAAGGACCCGGCCAGAAAAGCGGAGCTGACGAAGAAATTCTACGAAATCGCGGAACCTCTCGACGGACCGTACATTCAGCGGTTTCTGAAGCTCACCGACGAGCTGAATGTTCACCTGATTCTCGGGTTTCTGGAGCGCGAAGGGGAAACGTTCTACAATACGGCCGCCCTCCTCGGGCCCGACGGCAAGCTCGTCGGACGTTACCACAAAACCCATTTCGCGCAGGGGTACGACATCAACCCGAAGGGTTACATTCCCGGCGACGAGTACCCGGTCTTCAACATCGGCTCGCTCAAGGTCGGCATGATGATCTGCTTTGACCGGCAGGTCCCTGAAACCGCGCGGCAGCTCGCCCTCAACGGGGCCGACGTCATCGCTTGCCCTTCCTACGGCAGCAAGGGAGACTGGAACACCCGCCTGATGCAGGTGCGGGCGTACGAGAATCAGGCCTGGGTGACGTTCACTCACCCCGAGCAGAGTCTGATCATCGACAACAATGGAAAACTGGTCGAAGAAACTTCGAAGGACCAGGTCGTCATTCACGAGATCGATCTGACCGATCTTGCCAAGACGCGGAAGGCAGTGACGAACCGCCGTCCGACCACCTACAAACGACTCCGCGAGACCACTCCCTGAATCATGTTTGAGATCAAATACGAACACGAAAAGAACGGCACGCTCTACGTCGGCCTCATCAGCGGCGGAACCGAGGCGGCCAAGGCGGTCTGGAGCAACTCCAAAGGGGGAGCCGCGGATCCGCCGCGCGAAGTTTCCCTCGACGAAGACACGTTCAGTCTCCTCTGGAACGGCATCAGCGAAGTCGCCGTCATCACCAGCCACATCGTCAAGGCGAAGAAGGAAGCGGCGGCCGCGGACCTCACCGCCAACCACCGCATCTCCGCCACGATGAAAGAAGGCAAGTCGACAACCTGGACCTTCATCGTCCCGGTCGCCGACGAAAGCGACCCCGAGTTCGCCAAGTGGCTCGCGGCGCTCAAGATCTCCTGAACCGCGCGACGCTCCGCGCATGAGATCCCCGCTCGGGTGACACGTCCTGCCCAGCGCGCAGTTCTCGCGAATTCCGCCACACCCTTCGAGGACACAGAGGCCGTCCGGGAATTCCCGACCGGGACGATCGCTGGAAATGAGAGCCGAAATCCTCGGGCGGGAAATCGGATGGCCGGGGCAAAACGAAGTGTGCCCCGGAATCTCCGTGGAAACTGGTCTGAATTCCCGGACACCCGCTTCGAAGACTGAGGGCGTGCCGTCCGAGCGCTCCTGCCGTCGCGCTCGATCTCTCAGCGCGTCGACGCCCGCGCTGCCGACGACGGCGTGATTGGATCGCAAGGACGTCCATGTTCCATGTACAACGCATGAAGCGCCGACGCGACAATTCGGAAATTCTGAAATCCAAAAGCGGTTCTCGCGCAACGTGTTGCGATGCGCCTCATCGGCGCGACATCAAACTCGTCATTGACGCACAGCCGATCCTGCGCATGATGGATTCCTCGAAGAAACTGCTGGAACTTCCCGCGTTTTCTTTCGACGACCAATGCCCCCAAAACCGCAGAGCCGCACAAACAACCCCGAAGGTGCCGACATGAATCTTTGCATCCCGATGAATTGCCGCAGCTCACGCACAGCAGGCAGCAACAGCCCCCGTCTCATCCCCCAACCACCGTTCGTGCGCCGAGATTCGGTTGACCGCCCAGGTTGGATTTCGACATCAATCCGCTGTTCGACATCAGCGCGCAAGCGGACCGCGTGCAATTCCTCCGCACCGCGCAGCGCGCTCTCGATTCGAAATCTCGCAGCGAATGCTGCAACCTATGCCGCGATCCCGCAGCCGACACGTGCAACCTTTGCGGAAACTCCGCGATTCTTCCAAACGATGCATGATTCCGGCGGTTTCCGGAAATGCGAACGCGATTCCGGAGCACGCGCCGCAGCAACGACACGAATCGCACCACGGCACGAGGCCGGCGCAATAAAAAACCCCGCAGCGGCGGGGTGATGGAATCAGGATTCTGCGGGTTTCAGATGAACAAGGGTGGATAACGGGACTCGAACCCGCGACCTCCGGAACCACAATCCGGCGCTCTAACCAACTGAGCTATATCCACCATCCGGTGGCCGGACCGAAATTTCCGACGCAGCGCATGCGGAAAATACAGCCATCGAGGTAAAATATCGGACCGACCCCGGTCCTGCAAGCCAGTCCGTTGTGACGTCAACCGCGTGAAAAATGAACTTCGCTGCCGCCGCGATTTTCCGCGGAGAAGAGGCTCCGTTCCGCGTCGAACCTGACTTAGGAAGCGAACATGCCCGGCGAATCGACCATTGCGAATGCGGAGCTCGACAGCTATCTCGCGAGCTTCGTCAGTGCCGGAAAACTCGACCGGTTCGATGCCGCCCTGCAGAACCGCACCCGGCACATCACCGTCGCCCTCGAAGACGTCTACCAGCGCCAGAACGCCAGCGCCGTCCTCCGCAGCTGCGATTGCTTCGGCATTCAGGACGTGCACGTTATCGAAAACGAGCTCCCGTTCCGCATCAATCCGGACGTCGCACGCGGGGCGGCACAGTGGCTTTCGGTCCGCTCGCATTCCTCCGAAGACAACCCGCGCATCATCGGTGCAAATACCTCCGACTGCATCCGTGCACTCCGCGATCAAGGCTATCGCATCATCGCCACCGCGCCGTCGAGCAGCGGCATTCCCCTGGAAGAGTACGACATCACCGCGAAGACCGCGATCTTCTTCGGAACCGAGAAACGGGGGCTCTCGCCAATTGCCCGCGATCAAGCCGACGGCTTCCTCACCATTCCGATGCACGGCCTCACGCGCAGCTTCAATCTTTCGGTCGCCGTCGCGCTCTGCCTGTATGAACTCACAAGAAAGCTCCGTGAATCGAACATCCCCTGGCAGCTCTCTGACGACGAGCGTGCGGCCCTCCGTTCCGAATGGGTTCGCCTCGTCCTGAAGAAACGGCTGCGCGATCACGAGACGACGTTCCTGCGCCTCATCGCTGAGCGAATGCCCGCCCGGCAGGATTTGCGTGCAGCGATCGACACCCCGGGCGACTAGCCGCTTGTGATCGCCATTTGATCCGGTACGATAAAGCCCTCGCGAAACACAACTCTGATCACAACCTCGAGGAGTCCGATATGTCTCTCTCCGCAACGACCCGCGCCGCGCTTGGCCTGTGCGCCCTCCTGACGCTTCCCGGCAATCTCTTCGCACAGAACACGCTCAACTTCCCGTCGCTCGGCCGCATCGAACGGTTTGATCCCCGCTTCGAAGAACTCGTCCCGAAGGACGCGCAGATCGAGGTCCTCTGCTCGGGCTTCGAATGGGCCGAAGGTCCGGTCTGGGTCAACGATGGATCCGAGAAGGGATTCGTCCTCTTCTCCGACATCCCGCGCAACTCCGTCATGAAATGGAAGGAAGGGGAAGGGGTCAGCCTGTTCCTCAAGCCGTCGGGCTACACCGGTGTGGCCGACTACGGCAAAGAGCCTGGCTGCAACGGCCTGCTCCTCGATGCGAAAGGGCAGCTCGTCTCGTGTGAACATGGCGATCGCCGAGTTTCGGTCCTCACCAAGGAAGGAGGCAAGCGCACGCTCGTCGACAACTTCGAAGGGAAACGGCTCAACAGTCCGAACGACGCGACGTACTCCAGCAAAGGGGACCTCTACTTCACCGATCCCCCGTACGGCCTGCCGAAGGGAGCCGACGACCCGCTCCGCGAGCTCGACTTCTGCGGCGTGTACCGCCTCTCGAAGGAAGGGAAGCTGTCGCTCGTCACGAAAGACATGACGCGCCCGAACGGCATCGCATTGTCGCCGGATGAAAAAACGCTCTACGTCGCGCAGTCGGATCCGAAGGCGGCCATCTGGATGTCGTTCCCGGTTCTCGGCGACGGCACCGTCGGCGAAGGACACAAGTTCGCGGACGCCACGAGCATGGTCGGCAAGTACCCCGGCCTGCCGGACGGACTCAAGGTCGACAAGCGCGGCAACGTCTTCGCGTCGGGCCCCGGCGGCATTCACGTCTTCTCACCCAACGGCGAAACGCTCGGCCGCATCGACACCGGCGAAGCGAGCGCGAACTGCGCCTTCGGCAACAACGGCGCGTACCTTTACATCTGCGCTGACATGTACCTCTGCCGCGTGAAACTGGCGGCGGAAACGAAATGACAGGAACACCGTCCGCTTCCACCCGCCGATCGTGAGTGCAGGTATGACCGTTTCAGTTCACGCCTTATCGAAACCCGAGCTCAAGCCGTACGTGATGGCGGATCGCTTCCGGCATGACATCACCTATTTCTGCACGTCGCCGGGGGAAGCGGGAGCACCCGCGAAACTCGGACCGGGCGAATGGTGGGTCCGTCTCGACGATGCGAAGAAGATTCACGAAGACGGAGTCCTCAGAATCGTTTCGCCGCTCGACAGCGCGTCGAGCACCGAGCTCGAGCTCTCGGAAGAACACGAAGCCTGGCTCGAGTGGATGATCAGGAACGAAGTGGAACATGTCCGCCTGGGGTAGATCAGCACTGCTGTTCGCACCGGGGTGGCACGTATGCGAGTTCCATCTCTCTGGAAAAAGAGCAGGTGGCCGGGGCAAAACGAAGTGTGCCCCGGAATCGCAGCGGGAACTGATTCGAAATCCCGCATAGACTCTGAGCCTCCGAAGAGCGACATCTGCTGCTGCGAAAATCAGGCCCTCGACAGGGCCTGCCAACCGCGTTGGAAACATTGAAAACCCGACCAGACGATTCTGGTGCAAAGTCGCGCGACGCTTCCCCCTCGGGGTTCTGAAACAGCCGATCATCGGACCATCCCATGCTGTTCCTGTTCGCTCAAAACGAATTCGACGGCGTCGATCCGGAAATCTATGCGCGCCAGTACGCGCCGTTCCTGATTATCGAATGGTTTTTCGGAACGGCGCTGGGCCTCATTGTTACCGCCTTCACCATCTGGATGCTGATCGAGTGCTATCGGAAAGATCCCGACTGGGGGACGTGGATGTGGCTGATCCTGGCGTTTCCCGGCATCGGCCCCGGCGTCTATTTTTTTGTCCGCTGGCTCCCCGGCAACAACTACCGCGCGCCCGCGTCGCTGCGGCAGTGGACGAAAGGAAGCGAGCTCACCCGGCTCGAAGCCGCGGCGCAGCGCATCGGCAACCCGTACCATCACATCCAGCTGGGAGACGCACTCCGCGATGTCGGTAAGCTCGACCAGGCCGGCCCCTCGTACGCGGCGGCGCTCGCGAAAGAGCCCGCAAACCTGCAGGCGCTCTGGGGAGCGGCACTCGTCGACATCCACCAGAAGTCGTTCGAGTCGGCGCGCGAGCGGCTGGCGCGCGTCCTCGAAATTGATCCGCAGTACAAGTTCGGCGACGTCTCACTCGCCTACGGCCGCACGCTCGCGCAGCTCGGTCGGGTCGACGATTCCGTCACCCACATGGAGAAGCACGTCCGCCGCTGGCGGCATCCCGAAGGACTCTACCTGCTCGCAATGCTCTACCAGGACAAAGGGCGCATCCCCGAAGCCCGAGCCCAGCTCGATGCCCTGCTTGTCGACATCGCCACCAGTCCGCGCGCCATCGCCCGACGGCAGACGATGTGGAAGAGCAAAGCGAAAGCGATGCTCAAGAAACTTCCGAAATAAAAGAAGCCCGGAGCACAGACAACCCTCCCCGCGAAAGAAAGGAGCACAGACGTTTCTGTCTGTGCCGAGGGGCCTCCGACTCACGAAACGCACAGACAAGAACGATTCCCGGACGCCACCGGTTGCTGTGCAGAGGGTGTCCGGGAATTCGAACCAGTTTCCACGGAGATTCCGGGGCACACTTCGTTTTGCCCCGGCCACCCGATTTCCCGCCCGAGGATTTCGACTCTCATTTCCAGCGATTGTCCCGGTCGGGAATTCCGGGACGGCCTCTGGCAAGCAATCGGGGCCACTCGAACGTCCGTGCCCCGCTGCCGAGAGAAAACGCACAGACAGGAATGTCTGTGCTCCGGAAGACGTTGAGACGGCGTCGAAGTTTACTTCGCGGCTTTCAGATGTTTGTCGAAGAATTCGAAGGTCGCGTTTTTCGCCTTCTTCCCGGGTTCCCCCTTAAAGCCATGTCCCTGCCCTTCCATGACCAGCAGCGTGTGTGCGACTCCCGCTTTCCTGGCGGCCTCATCGAATCGGGTCGCCTGGTCGAGCGGAACGAGCGGATCGACCGTTCCCTGAATCGAGAGGATCGGCGGATCGTCCTTCGAGAGATGCGTGATCGGACTGACGAGTTTGTACGCATCGGCCTTCTCGTCCGGCTTGCCGCCGAGAAACGCGATTGCGATCGGCTGAATCTTTTCGGTCGTCGTGAACCAGTGCGGAAAATCGGTCGGCCCGAAGTAATTCACGATCGCCTGCACCCGGCTCGAAACGTCGGGATTCCCGCCATCACCCTCGAGCATCTGCGAAGTGTCGGTCGTGCCGAGCATCAGCACCAGATGCCCGCCCGCCGACGCGCCGGTGGCGCCGATCCGGTTCGGATCGATATGGAACTTCGCGGCATTCGCGCGAAGAAACCGGACCGCGCACTTCACATCCTGGATCTGCGCCGGAAAGATGACTCGGTCCTTCTCGGCCTTCTTGGTATCGACAAGCCGATACGTGACCGTCGCCGCCACGTAGCCGCGCGCTGCCGCGTCTTCAATCTCGTCCCGATACATCTTCCGGCTTCCCCCCTGCCAGCCGCCGCCGTGAATGTAGACGATCGTGGGGAACGGGCCATCCCCTTCCGGCTTCGCGATATCAAGCTGGAGTTCGACATCTCCCCCTTTGCCGTAGACGACGTTTTCCTCGACCGTGAAGCCGCCGGCTTGCGCGCTCATCGAGCCCAGGACAAGAATTGCGAACAACGAGGCGAGAACGGAGAGCGGTCGCATGGAATCTCCTCGGGGGGGGATGTTTCCGAAAGTTCGATTCCGCCAGACTACAGTGCCGATCGAGACGAGGCAACCTGATAGAATCGTGATCCCCGCGCGATGATTGAATCCTCACAAGGCCCCCGCATCATGAATCCGGAACGCAAAGACCGTCGAAGTTTTCTCGCGCAGTCAGCACTCTCCGCGGTCGGCATCGCGATCGGCTCGTCGGCCGGGAAATCCCCGGCTGCCGATTCGCAGACATCGAAGAAGCCGGCGCCGAAAGTGGCCGCATTCACCGAGAGCTTTCAGGACCGACCGATTCCGGAAGTCTGCCGGATGTTCAAGAGCATCGGTCTGGATGGACTCGACCTCACCGTCCGACCGGGCGGGCACATTCCCCCGGAACGAGCGGTGGCGGAACTTCCGCCCGCCGTCAAAGCGGCCCACGATGCCGGCGTCAAGATCTCGTTTCTGACGACGAACATCACCGATGCGAACGCCGAAGCGGAACAGCTCCTCGCTGTCGCGGGCGAACATGGCATCCGCCGCATCAAGTTCGGCTATTACCGCTACGGGAAGTTCGGCACGCTTGCGAAGCAGATGGAGGAGATTCGGGCACAGATCGGACGAGTCGCAAAACTCGCCGCTAAGCACAACGTCCTTCCCTGCGTCCACATTCACTCGGGGGACACGATCCCTTCACACGGGACGCAGCTTTACGAACTGATCCGCGACTTCCGGCCGGATGAAGTCGGCGCGTATGTCGACCCCATGCACATGGCACTCGAAGGAGGAGGCGACGGCTGGCGGCAGGGGCTCGACCTTCTCGCACCATGGGTCGCGCTCTGCTCCCTCAAGAACTTCGCGTGGGAACCGGCGGGACGCGATGCGAAAGGACAAGCGAAGTGGCGTGTGCGAAAGATGCCGTTGGCCGACGGCTTCGCACCGCTGCCGGAGTTTATCGCGGCGCTCAAGTCGATCAACTTCTCCGGCATCTATTCACTGCACAGCGAATACAAAGGTGGCGGCAGCTTCCGCGACCTGAGCACCGACGAATGCCTCGCACAAACGGCGGCGGACCTCAAGTACTTCCGCACGCTGCAATGAATTGACAGTGCAGCGCAAAGCTTTACGCGAGCGCCTTCTGCACGGCCGCTTTCGTCTTCGCGAACCCGGTCGCGACAACCTTCGCAGGGTCCTGCTTCCAGTATTCCGCGTTGAAGAGTTCGAGTGAGAGCATGCCGCGGAAGCCGATGTCGCGAAGAGTCCGGAGAATCTCGCCGAGCGGTGCGACGCCATCTCCCGGGAAGACGCGGTCGGCATCCTTGATGCCGTCGCGCGGCGTGCCGGGGTAGTCGTTGATATGCATGGCGTGCATCTTCGCGCCGTTCACGAACTTCAAGGCCTCGAACTCCGAGCCCCCTTTGTAGAGGTGATAGACGTCGAGCAGCAGGCAGGCATCCTTGTGCCCGCTTTCAATCGCAACGAACGCCGTCTCGCTCAGTTTTGAGAGCGCTTTCGAAAACCCCCAGACTTCGAGCTGAGGAACGACGCCGATCGCATCGCCGACTTCCAGCAGCGCCCGGTATCGCTCGGCTGCCTTCCGGAGATCGACCGCCTCGTTCGCTCCAGCCGGAGGTGCGGCAATGAACTTTCCACCGATCTGCTGCACGAGATCCATGTCCCGCTTCGCCTGCTCGAGGCCCGCCGTGCGCCTGGCATCGTCGTCGACGATCCACTGCGCAAAGCCGATGGCGCTTGCGACAACGAGACCCTGATCGCGGATTCGCTTCGCAAGATCCTTGAGCGAACCGCCGTTGGCGGCGTACTGTTCGATCTCGCGGATCCAGGGCTCGATGCCGTGGTACCCGGAGCGGGCGACGAGATCGACAATCGATGCCAGGTCGAGCTTCTGCTCGCGGATCGTACTCGTGTTGAAGCAGTAGCCGAACGGTTCGGAAGCGCTCCCTTCACCATCGGCGGCCGCGGACTTCGTTCCGAGCGAAGCCGCGATGCCGGTACTGAGGGCGGCTCCTGCAGCCGTGAGAATCTGCCGACGCGAAAGATCGAACGCCATAAAACAACCTGCTGCTTCACCACGATGTTGACGACTGGAAGGGACGGAAGTCCCACAGACCCATCATGGCGCACCGCCCGACCAATGCCAAGCGCGCAATGCAATCGCACACTCTTGATGGGGCCGCGACGCGCGCTCGATCCCTCACCCGGCGACCACGTCGCCACCCACTCCCCCCCGGGGAGAGGGTTGATGAACGACCCGACTAGCGCTGCAGGACCTGGATGCCTGCCGTGCGAAAGACGTCCTGCGCGTCTGCCGTGACGCGGCCCGATGTGTACAGGACCGCAGGCCGGCTCGGGTAATTGCGGCGGTACGAGGCGACCATCTGGTCCAGCTCGGGGGAGGCGTGAATGTAGTCGGCGGAAGAAACGATCAGGTTCATGCCGTCCTTCAAAACCGCTACTGCGACGCCGAGGTATTCGTAGCGGACCGGTTGCAGACTCTTGCTGGCATCAAGCAGGAGCTTGAGCTCGTGCACCGACGCGACCGCTTCCGCTTCAGTCATCGTATCGACCGCACCTTCCACAAGCGCGGCGCGGTGTTCGCCCGGCAGCCGGCGCAGGTAGAATAGGAAGATCAGCTTCTGGGTCGTCGTGAACTGCTGCGACAATGTGAAGCGGCTCGCGGTTTCCGGCGCGACACCCAGCCCCGTCAGTTCTTTTTCGATCTCCGGAAGAATCT